>NZ_JAPZSR010000194.1:0-1637 GCF_027531875.1 Microcystis sp. LE19-84.1B
ATTCCTCGTAACTCCCCAATTTCCTCACCAATTTTCCTTCCTCGTAACTCCATATTACTCATTAAAGGCATGGTTCTTTCCTCCTCAAATTGTTTGATTTTACTCTCTAAACTTGACTGTAATTCAGGGGATAAAGTCATCATATTGTCGATGATTTCAAACAGTTTAATTATCTGTTCCCTCTCGAACTCCTTTTCATATAATCCCCTGATTAACCTCCACTTCCACTGTTCCCGTTCTGGCAGCTTCCCTGTAGTCGCTTTCGTTTTCAGATGTGCCATGACTATTATAGCAAAGGGATTGCTACTTGCTTCCAATTAGTCACTGATAACTGATAACTGGTAACTGATAACTGATTAGTTGGTAAACTTCGAGAAAAAAGAAGTATAAAAACGATTCAAAATACTCGCTTAATGCTTCTTTCCAGGGTTCATCATAATTGGCGGTTTGTGATGTCATGTTTTAGGTTGTAACTCTATTGTATAATCTCATCCGAGATGTCAGTACAAGGGGGATGCTTCCCGCGTTAACCCTTCTCTTTCAATCAAAACTCACTTGAAGTCCAGAAAACGGGTTTCTTTAAGAAACCCATTTTCTCGATAATGGTGTTGAAACTGAAGCTTATCTGTTAATTCCCCCCCTGAAAATGACAATTTTACAGGGTAATTAAAGTATTTAACCAATTGATTAAATCTTCAACCGTAGAGAAATCGAATAAAGCTTCTGCTAATACTTCGACATCATCAATACTTAACTGCATGATTTGAGTTTCCAACGAAGGATTAATCTCACCTAACTTGCGTTTAATTTGACGAAGAATCAATGTTTTTTCCCGTTCAATACCCCGTTCGATACCTTGTTCAATACCTTGTTCGATACCTTGACGCATCCAACTGGTGGTAATTTGCATAACTCCCTCCTGTACGGGTTGACTAAATGTGCTAATCTCTTCTTGAAATTGTATCTCTTCCACTGGATTTAGATTGAGATATGTATCAATAAATCCAGAAATTAATTGCATTTTCGCTGGATTTAACCTTAAAGTAATTAACAAGCGCAGACATTCCGCCTTAACCTTGGCTCGCTCTTTCTCGGCAATGTTCATCTTCGCCATCAAAGCTGAAGCAACCGGATTCGGTTGATTGAGAAAATCTCGCCAATTTAATCGATTTAACTGCACTACTTGATAGTTAAATTCTAATACCTTAAAATCGGGAAAATCGACTACATATTGACTAATCGCTTCTCTTTTTGGCTTTGAATAAGAAAAAATTACAATCGGATAAATCGGTAAAACAAATTTCTCATGAAAGCGAGCAAAATAACTAAACATTCGCCGATTAAACCACTTGCGGGAACTTTGCTGCGCCTCTACATGAATCAGAAAAAAAGATTCTTTTCCTCGAAACTTAACCTGTGCGACTAAATCGCTTTCATATCTTTCTCCTTCCGTGACATCAGTAAATACTTCTTTGTCTAAAAAAGTAATCGAGTCTCTATCTAAATAATCCATCAATTGAGGAAAAAATAACTCGATAAATTCGACAAAAAAGGTGGAGATTAACTCTTTAAATAAGCGGTCATGGTCAATATTATTAGTCATGTAATGTCATCTTAACTAATCTGAGCGATGAATG
>NZ_JAPZSR010000060.1:0-2435 GCF_027531875.1 Microcystis sp. LE19-84.1B
TTATAAGTTGTCACCATTTCGGCTGAGTCTAATTTGTCTTCTTCATCAACTAAGTTAGTTGCTAAAATAAATCTGCCTGCTTCCTTTCTTCTTCTGACTATCTCTTCAGTTTTTTCTTGCCCTACGCCGCTAATTTTATAAATCGTTTTATGGTCTTTTGATTGACTGGCAATTAGGTCAATTTCTAGGATTTTAACGAGGTTTAGTTTTTGATTAATTGCTCTTAATTTATATCGGGCTTGTTGGGGATTTTCCAACTCTTCTTTCTGCAAGCTCTTGAGAATTATCTCCCCTTTGTCTTTTTCTTTTTTTAGGTTATTTTCTAGTTTTTTTAAGTCACTTATTTGTCTTTTTTCACTGGTTACTATTAGCCAGATTTGTTGGATTCCCCCATAAGTCACTTTTTCTTCTTTCCAGGTATATCCTTCTAAATTTAGCTCTGCCCTTTTTTCTCTTTCCTTGGCCTCTATTTCTTCCATTTCTGAATTTTGGACTAATTCTTTGGCTCTTTTTATCGTCATGGGAACTCTACTTATCCATTTTAGATGTTGAATTAGTTGAAGATTCTCTTGACTATATAAGGCACTGTCACAGACCATAATACTGTCAAATTTTATTGGTTTTTTAAATTCTACTAAGATTTTGCCAAAGACAGCTTTGTCCGCTTCATTTCCATCTCCGACTCTCACAAATAATGGTACGTCTCCATCCTCGGTTGTTATTAAGTCTAAGACGCATTGTTTCAAATCTGGTCGATGGTCACGAGAATATCCTTTAGTAATAATTATTGGTCTTTCTTTGAGCAGCTCTTCTTCTTTCTCTTTTTTTTCTTCACTTTTATATTCTCCATCTAGAGGAAATGATGTGGCATCTAGATGAGAATATTTTGTCTCTATTTTAAATTTTTTGATGACCGATAAGACAACTTCTATAAAGATATCATTCAGTCCATGTTTGTATAATTCATCCATGACTCTCCCAATTTTATCATCATTGATATAATCGGTTTTTATTTCTTCTCCCAATAATTCTTCGATTCCTTTATCTTCAAAAAATTGACTAAATAAGTATAAAGGTCTTGAAACAAATCCTAATCCATTGATTAGAATAGCTTTGACCACTGTTCCTGCTGAAATTTTTTCTCGGGGGTCGATTCCTAATTTAGAGTTGATTATTTCAACTATTCCTATTTCGTCAATTAGCCCGGCTACTATTCCTAAGTGATCTAGGTTTTTAATTTTTACCTCTGAGATAGGAGACAATTTTTGTACCTTTAATAGATTTTTGAGCTTTTTGATTGTCTCACTTTTTTGGGACTAATTCTCTGAGTATTTTTACTTATTTTTTCTTGAATGAGTTTATGCTACTTTATACTACATTTTGAAGTGCGGAGTGTCGGCTCTAACTTAGCTTGCTTTAGTATTTGCAAGGTTCCAACTATCATTAACAACAGTAGATATCTGGCTCGTCCCAGTTCATTTTCTAACACTTTCTGGTATAGTTCACTTATCATTTTCGTTATTTAGGTCATATATGGTAAATATGACTTATCTTTTTTTGGAGTCTGTATCTGTATTCCATGCTACATAAGCTTTTCGGCTTGCTTGTCCCCCTGTCAGTTAATCGCCACAGTTTCTCTCATCTAGTTACCAGCGACTGAATTGGAGATACCAGCTTAGATTTTCCTCCTATAGAACTCTTGGAAATTAATTATATGTTATAATGATGGGTTAACTAATTTTCCCAAAAAAATTAGTTAACCAGTACATTAGTCCTGAATGAAAACTTGAAGTTTAACTTTTAACTCAAAACTCTTTAGATATGCTTTAATTTGGTTATCAAAACCTCTTTATTTAAGCAGCACAAACTATCTCAATTTTTATAATTGAGAATAAATTATCCTTGACTTGATTAATCTTTAGGCAACTTTTAAGAAGCTGCTATACCTATCCCTAACTCACAGTTATAAATAGCCGCCAACAAGTTAACTCTTAAACTATATCTTCGACGACGATTCCGATATTTACAGGATAAGATTTTAAAGATTTTGAGTTTCCTATTTATATGTTCAATGATAATCCTTTCTTTGGCTAAAGCCTTGTTATACTCTTTTTCTAACTCGGTTAATTTTCTATTTTTCGATTTCTTTTTCGGTGTATAACTATTACTATGGTATGCAGCTATTCCCTGATAACCACTGTCTTCTATGCTGGTAGTTAAAGGATGAAAACGAACTCGACTTTTTTTAAATAAACTAAAATCATGACCTCTACCTTTCCCACAAAAGACACAGAGGTAGTGATTCGGTAGTAGTGGTAAGCCATCTTGCTTATCTGGACTGAGTCGTGTAGAATATTTACTAATAAAAATAATTGCTTGATAAATGTTGGGGATTTGGTTTTTATGATTGCTATTTTTATCAATATCTTCTCTTG
>NZ_JAPZSR010000175.1:0-5638 GCF_027531875.1 Microcystis sp. LE19-84.1B
GGACTATGATTGAAGTAACGCACCACCTATCATCGACGGTGATTGTGTGATGGACTATGATTGAAGTAACGCACCACCTATCATCGACGGTGATTGTGTGATGGACTATGATTGAAGTAACGCACCACCTATCATCAAATAAGTAGCTGGTTACAATTAAAGATAAAATACAAAGAATCAGAAGCCTGTCCCACTATCTAAGTGGGTAGAATTAAATATAAGATGAACGTAGGTTGGTTTGAAGCATGAAACCCAACGCCTGCTCATGTTAAGCTTTTCACGACTACTTATAGTTAATCATGTATTTCTGGCAATTTCGTGTTTATCAGCGTCCTTTGCTGCATCCCCTACAAACCCATCACAGATTATGGAAAATTAGGGAAGGAATTATTATTCGCTTAGAAGCGGAAGATGGACGTATTGGATGGGGAGAAATTGCACCTTTACCTGAATTTGGTTCAGAAACATTATCGGCAGCAATATCATTTTGTCAAACTCTCGAAAATCCCCTATCAATAACTTCAATTTTTTCTATTCCCGAACAATTTCCCGCTTGTCAATTTGCCTTTGAATCAGCTTTAGAAGATTTGAGTATAGAGAATCAATCGAGAGAATTAGAACCGAAAAATTATAGTTACTTATTACCCACTGGTGCGGCAGTATTTCCCTGTCTGGATGATATTTTAGCCGCTAATCAAACTAATACTTATAAATGGAAAATTGCAGTTAATTCTCTCAAGCAGGAGTTAACCTTATTTGAAAAATTAATTGACCGATTACCCAGGGGAATTAAATTGCGTTTAGATGCCAATGGGGGATTAAGTATTGCTGACAGTAAAATCTGGTTAAAAATTGCCGATGAATCTAAAATAATTGAATTTATTGAACAACCTTTACCCCCATCTCAATGGTTAGAAATGTTGCAATTAAGTCAAGATTTTACCACGGGAATTGCCTTAGATGAATCCGTAGCCAATCTTCGACAAATAGAGGAATGTTATCAACGAGGATGGCGAGGAATTTTTGTGATTAAACCTGCTATTACTGGTTCAATACAAGGGTTAAGAAATCTCTGGAAAAAATATCCCTTAGATTTAGTATTTTCCTCGGTTTTAGAAACTAATATCGGCAGAAAATCCGCTTTACGTCTAGCACAAGAATACCCCAGAAAGGAGCGAGCTTTAGGTTTTGGTGTGCAACAATGGTTTAATAATAGTGAACCCGATTGGTTAAAAAAACTGTGGACGACATCAGCAAACAATTAGCATATCTCAGTCAAAAAGATTGGTTATATGGATACAATAGCCAGAAATTTTATCAATTATATCAGTCCTATTCTCGGCAATTTATTGCGGTAAATAATCCTCGATTAACTATACTGCTTGCTGAAGGCAATCCCATTAAATTTTTAGCGATATTCTTGGCTGCCGTCAGAGTCAAAAGTTGCCTATTTCTAGCTAATCCCGACTGGAAAACTAACGAATGGCAACAGGTTTTCTCTCTGCTGCAACCCGATTATATTTTTGGTGAAAATATCAAGGTTTTTAACTATAATTCTCCTCCTGTCAATCCTTTGATTAATTCTCTGATGATACCCACGGGAGGAACCTCGGGAAAAATTCGCTTTGCTATCCACAACTGGTTAACTCTAACTGCTTCTGTCAAAGGTTTCTCTGAATATTTTCAAGTCGAGCAGGTTAACTCTTTTTGCCTATTGCCTTTATATCATGTTAGTGGTTTAATGCAGTTTCTGAGAAGTTTTTTAACTGGGGGAGATTTTGCTGTTATTCCTTACCATAAAATCAAACAAAAGCGCATAAATAATCTCAATCTTCAAGATTATTTTATCTCTTTAGTACCCACTCAATTACAATTCTTTCTAGAAAATGATCCTCGTTGGTTAGCCAATTTTAAAACAGTTTTACTAGGAGGTTCCCCTGCATGGCCATCTTTACTAGAAAAAGCTAGAGAATATAATATTTCTCTGTCTCCTACATACGGAATGACGGAAACTGCCTCACAAATTGTCACCCTTAAACCGGAAGATTTTCGACGAGGTAATAATAGTAATGGACAGCTATTACCCCATGCTCAGATAAAAATTAATCCCGATACTCAGAAAATTATTATTGAAGCAAAATCTTTATTTTTAGGTTATTATCCCCATCTTAATCAAGTAAGCTACTTCGAGACCGATGACTTAGGTGACTTCGATGAAAGTAGTTATTTATATATCATTGGCCGCGATAGTCAAAAAATAATTACTGGAGGAGAAAATGTTTATCCTCTTGAGGTAGAAACTGCCATTAGACACACTAATTTAGTTAAAGATGTGGTGGTTTTAGGGTTGCCAGATTCTCGATGGGGACAGGTAATTGTCGCTTTTTATGTACCCGTTAATTCTCAGATAAGCCAGACAATTATTCAATCCCAGATTAAAGATAAATTAGTCAATTATAAACTGCCGAAACATTGGATAAAATTACCAGAGATACCAAAAAGTCCCCAAGGCAAGATTAATCAAACCACTTTAATTAAATTAGCTGAAACTTTTTTTACACCGAGTCAAACCCCGGACGATAATTAGAGTGACTGTTCCAACATCTGACCGTGTTCTTTAAGCCATTGCTTTGCCGTTTCCATACTAGCAACTTGTGACCTGATAATGTGCCAAAATTGTGGAGTGTGGTTCGATTCAATCAGATGCGCTAACTCATGAACTATCACATAATCAATTACGAACATCGGGGCTTTGATCAATCGCCAGTTAAAGTTAACATTGTCTTGGGGTGTACAAGAACCCCAGCGATATTTGCTGTCGGTAATTTTAGCCTGATTAAAGCTGACACCAAGCTTTTTAGCATAAAGGTTGACACGAGGAAGTATCTTCTCTTTTGCCTTCTGAATGTACCAATCTTGAAAAATCTCGCCGCCATTCTTTGTTAGTGCCTTCGGTACTCGAAAGCGATTGTTAATAAACTTTATTTCTGTCTCATCATCAACCAATTCTAAACGATAGTAGCGCCCTAAATAAAGAAGCGACTCGCCATTAACCAGTTCCTTACCAGGAGGATGAAGTAAGACTCGATACTTTTGCTCGTGGTGAATTTTTTCATAGAGCCATTGCTTGCGTGACTCTACTATTTGCTGGATCTTATCGGGATGGGTACCAGTAGGCGCTCTGACCACGATCGAGCGATCACGTTCCACGGTAATGGTCAGGGTCTTACGACTAGAAGAATAAATGATTTTATAGTCAATTTTCATATTAAAAGTCGCTCAATTTTACTCGATTCAGCCTAAACAATTCGGTCGTTATTTTTCTCTGCTATTTCCATCACCCGGGAGATAATCTGTTCTCGATTGTCCATAAGATTGGGAATTTGGAAAAAGTCGGGAGAGAGTAACACTTTTTGAATCTCTGCCCTAAGTTTCTTGCGAGCGGGAATACTCTCCCAAAAGCTAGTTAATTGTAACTCCTGCTCAACAACGGTAAATACTTTCTGAGTGAGAGCGACCATCTGAGAAACCATATCGTCAGTTAATGCCGCTTCTCCAAAACACTCACGTTTGAACATCCGAAACAAGGGCAGCTGCTTTTTCCTGTCCAGTCCGTAGGTAGGCTCATTTTCTGCTTCTCTCACCTTCTGGCGCAGTTTTTCCAGTTCTTGGTAAATCTTGTCCCAATTGTCTTTAAACTGCTCGAGGATGGCTCTCAGTGCTTCAGAGAAGGAGGCTTGCAGTTCGGGATCATCTGCCAAATCGATGTCAATATGATGGCGGAGAGCGTGTTCGATTGCGGCGGCCTTTGTTTTGACTCGCTGGTGTTTCTGGACATGACTCTCAAAGTCCTCATCCAAGATCGAGATCGGTTTAACTTTCTCGTCGATTCCCCTTGATTGCAGGTACTGGTCGGTCAGCGCCCGCAGCTTGGGCGGGATTCCCCTCATACTTAGGCGCTGGTCGCGGAAGTGCTGCCCTGCTAGTACATTCACTGCGGTGAGAGATTGGTAGTCTCTCATGTAGTTCAAGGCCTCCTTGGCGGGATAGACCAAGTTAAGGCTGCGGGTCAGCTTCTTGAAGGCCAGCATGAACTCGAATCGCACATCCTCGTCATAGAAGAGGTCGAAAAAGGCATCTTGATCGTTCAGGTCGGTGAGTCCATTTTGCTTCAACAGTGCAAGGATTGCCCGGTGGTCATCCTCAAGCTGACGGATCTCGTCCTCGGGAAAACTTAAGGTTTCCTCGATTTCTTGCTGCTCTCGCTCGTCGTAGTTATCAATAGCTCGCTTGAGGTGGTGGCCGATGCCTACATAGTCCACGACAAAGCCTTTATCCTTGTTCGCACCGCCGACTCGGTTGACACGGGCGACCGCCTGTAAGAGGTTGTGAGCCTTGATCACCCTATCGAGATACATCACCTGTTCTACTGGGGCATCAAAGCCAGTCAGTAGCATATTATTAACGATGACAATGCCCACATCTCCGGCAATCCCCTGATCCCTTGCGTCAAAGGGCAGTTTAAAGCTTTTAATAGTAGTATCGTGGCGGGTGGAGTTGCTGTATTGCTTGAGGTGGGGTAGGTCGTTATGACTGCTGGAAATGACCACATCGGTCTTCAGTCGCGACAGGCGATCGAGGTTTAGCTGGTGGGGGTTCGCCTGCTCCAATTTAGCAATCTCCTCGGCCAGGGCAGCATCTAAATGCTCTTTGTACCGTACCGCCGCCTCCCGGGAAGTCGCCACCACCTGGGCCTTGTAGCCATTGGGAAAAATCCACTGGAGATAGTGCTGCACCATATCCCTAGCTTTAGCGGCGATGGTGGGATGGGCTTCTAGGTAGGCATCCCGCGAGCCATAGCCCAAAATCTGCAGCCGCTCTTGCAGGTTGTACTCACTGAAGACATCGGCAAAAGCCGCATCCATCCCTGTCTGATCAGACACCTCGGCGTTATGAGTGCGCCCCGTGTAAACAATTTCTAGGGTTACGCCGTCCTCAATCGACTGGCCCATGGTGTACTTGTCGATGTAGTCCCCGAAAACTTTCTCAGTTTTGTCGATAGGGGTGCCGGTGTAGCCAATACGGGAAGCGTAGGGGAGAGCTTTGTCGAGGTTGGTTCCCAGCAGGGTGTACTGGGAGCGGTGGGCCTCATCGGTCATCACTAGGATGTTGCTGCTCCGGTTTAGCTCTGGGAAGGTTTCTCGCAGTTCCCGCTCTTGGAATTTGTGGATCATGGCCATGACCAGATCCGAGGAGTCGCTGCGAAGTAGTTCCTTCAGTTTGGCGATGCTATTGGCGGGCTTAACGGTAAAGCCAACACTTTGGCCAGTCTCGGCGAGTTGCTGCTCTAGTTGGGTGCGATCGGTGATAAATACCACTTTCCACTGGGAAAGGTTGGTATGGCGGTACATGGCCCGCACCATGAACATCATGGTGAGCGACTTACCTGACCCCTGGGTGTGCCAGATGATGCCGCTGCGCTCCCGGGGGGTTTTGCCTTCTATACTTTGCACGGCTACAACTTGCATTTTTTACTCAAGGACAATAATATAGTTTAAGAGTCATAATTAGAAGCAAAGCACTCATTAAAAACATGATTAACCTAGAATTCACGGAAGAAGAAAAGAACTCACTGTAT
>NZ_JAPZSR010000438.1:0-39038 GCF_027531875.1 Microcystis sp. LE19-84.1B
GCCAAGCTTTTCTGGTCGGAACCCCCTAAGCCGAGTTTTCAAGGTGCTGCGCCGTCCACTTGGTTTTCGAGACTGGCCTTTTAATTCTAACGTAAAGCCGCCGTTCTACGGCGGGGTTTCAGACCCAAAATTTCCGATGAATTGCCCCCACTCCCCACTCCTGTCCCCTAACCCACCCTACTGATACGGATATCCCCCTTCCGGCTAATGTAAAGAAAACGTTACAGTAACAGGTAAAGCCCAGTAGCCAGGAAGCCGTCGATCATGTTTGAATACTTTAACCAGAAAGCTATCAAAGCGGTGATGTTCGCCCAAGAAGAAGCCCGTCGTACCGGTCACAGTGTCGTCGGTACGGAGCATTTACTGTTAGGATTGATAGGAGAAGCCACCGCCACCGCAGCCTTAATTCTCAAGGATTTAAAAGTCACCCTGCACGAAAGTCGCCGCGTGATTGAAGGAATGACCGGCCGCGGCACCGGTTACAGTCCCGTTAACATCCCTTTTACCCCGAAAGCGAAAAAGATGTTCGAGCAAGCATTTCAGGAAGCTCGACAATTAGGGGAACAGGCGATCGCACCTGAACATCTATTACTCGCTATCACCACCGATCCCGAATCCCTAGCCGCTAAAATTTTAATTATGCAGGGTGTTGATTTGATCAAACTTCGCGGCCTTTTACTGAAAAATGCTGGGGAAAAAGTCGCTAGTGGTCGCTTCACGGCAAGCAGTGACTATGAAGACCAGAAAAATGCTCCTAAAGGCGGTATTTTAGCCCAATATAGTCGCAATTTAAGCCAAGAGGTCAAAAATGGCAAAATTGACCCTGTAATCGGTAGAGAGCCAGAAATCCAGCGAGTTATCCAAATTTTGGGCCGTCGCAGCAAGAATAACCCGATTTTACTCGGTGCGCCGGGGGTGGGCAAAACAGCGATCGCTGAAGGGTTAGCACAACGCATCCATAATGGCGATATTCCCGAACTTTTGCGGGATAAACAGGTAATTGCCCTCGATATGGGGTCTTTACTGGCGGGAACCCGTTTTCGCGGCGATTTTGAGGAACGCTTAAAGGGGGTTGTGGAGGAAGTTCGCAAATCGGGCAGTATTATCCTGTTTATTGATGAAATTCACACTCTTGTGGGTGCTGGTAGCATGGGAGGAGCTATGGATGCTTCTAACTTGCTTAAACCTGCTTTAGCTCGCGGCGAGTTACAGTGTTTAGGGGCCACCACTCTCGATGAGTATAAACAGCATATTGAGCGAGATGCGGCTCTAGAAAGACGTTTTCAGCCAGTTATGGTGGGAGAACCGACTAAAGAGCAAGCGATCGAGATTTTACGCGGTTTAAAAGCCACCTACGAGGATTTCCATCAGGTAAAATACGCTCAAAAAGCGATCGAAGCTGCTGTTCATCTATCCTCGCGCTATATCAATGATCGCTTTTTACCGGACAAAGCGATCGATCTTCTCGATGAAGCGGGATCCCGCACCCATCTACGCTATTCCCTGCAAAGTAAAAGTCCTGCGGAGGTTAACGAAGAATCACCCCTAATTAACCCCGAATCTTTAATTCCGGTGGTGGATGCGGAGGAAATCGCCCAAATTGTCGCCGCTTGGACAGGTATTCCCGTTACCCAATTAACTGAAACTGAGTCGGAATCGCTCTTAAATCTGGAATATCAACTGCATGAGCGGATTATTGGTCAACAGGAGGCAGTGAATGCCGTTTCTCGTGCTATTCGTCGAGCGCGAGTAAATTTAAAGAATCCTAACCGTCCGATTGCCTCGTTTATTTTTGCCGGTCCCACGGGAGTGGGTAAAACTGAATTAACGAAAGCCTTAGCTAAGTTGCTCTTTGGCTCGGAATCCAGTATGATTCGCCTAGATATGTCGGAATTTATGGAATCCCACACGGTTTCTAAATTAATTGGTGCGCCTCCCGGATACATCGGTTATAATGAAGGCGGTCAGTTAACGGAAGCAGTGCGTCGTCAACCCTATAAAGTAGTTTTGTTTGACGAAATCGAGAAAGCACATCCCGATGTTTTTAATCTTCTCCTGCAACTGTTAGAAGATGGTCGTTTGACCGATTCCCAAGGTCGTCGGGTGGACTTTAAGAATACCCTAATTATTATGACCTCGAATATTGGCTCAAAAGTCATCGAAAAAGGCGGTAATAGCTTAGGATTCGAGATGGCTGACGATTTTGCTCAATCGCGTTACCAACAGATTTCTAATCGGGTGACGGACGAGTTAAAACAATATTTCCGTCCCGAATTTCTCAACCGTCTCGATGAAATCATTGTTTTCCGACAGTTAACTCGCGAAGAAGTTACCCAGATTGCCGATATTCTTATCGCGGATCTAGGCAAACAATTGACAGAAAAAGGCATTTCTGTGGAAGTTACCGCCGCTTTTAAGGATTTGGTCATCAATGAGGGTTATGATCCTAGCTACGGTGCGCGGCCTTTACGTCGTGCTTTAACTCGACGCTTAGAGGATAGTTTAGCCGAGGCGATGTTATCGGGAAAAGTCAATTCTGGAGACCATGCGCTATTAGATGTAACTGCTGAAGCTGTGGTGACAGTCTCTAGTCATCGGCGCTCCGAGCAGAACAATATTCTCTCGCAATTACAGTTACAACCAGTGGGTTAATCCGCTCAAAAATTGCTTTTTTTCGGGGTTGAACATTTTTCAACCCCGATTTTTATCATCTAAGTAGGGTTTGCGGCAAAAAGTTTATTGGTGGGGTTAGGAGTCAGGAGTCTCCGAGTTAGGAGACAGGAGATAGGAGATAGGAGATAGGAGATTATTTTATTTATTCTCCCCACTACCCCACTACCCCACTACCCCACACCCCACACCCTCTTTCCAGTCAGGAGATTATTTTTATTTATTCTTCCCACTCCCCACTCCCCACACCCTCTTTCAAGTCAGTCCCGATGCCAAAGTTGGCACCGCCAAGGATGAAAATATTGGGATTATTTTTCCTAAGTAGGTAGGCGTTAAAAATTATCAGACACCCCCTTATCAAGGGTAGGGTTGATTCATGAATCAACCCTACTATTTAGGGGACAAGCGTTCTTGAATTTGATTAATTGCCCAGCTTAAAATCGCCCCCGCAATTAAAATACTAATAGCAGGATTGAATAAGGGCAGCCAAAGACGCTGAAAAAGTTTAAATCCTAGGGGAATTCCTGTGGATTCACCGATAACAGCCACGGCAAACCAGAGAAAACCCGCTATTACCAAAAACACATCAAATATTAAGATTCTATTCAACCACTTGACAAATTGCTCTTTCATTGCATCAAAAACTTAGGTTATTTATACAGTTCATTCAGGAAAAAGTATAGCACTGTCACCTTAATCCCAAGCTCTCCAGAGCCAAGCGAGTCCGGCAGTAATGATTAAAACTTTAGTTAACCAGTCTCCCCAGCGCACATATAAAGTTCTTGTATCCCGTCGATAAATTGTTTCGCTATGGATTTGATATTTATCCAGATCCGATAGCCAAAGGTGATTACCGTGGGGATCGACAAAAGCAGAATAACCTGTATTGGTGGCCCGGGCCATCCATCGATCGGTTTCGATCGCTCGCATGGTATCCTGAGCATGGTGTTGAGCGGGCATGGCGTGGCTATAATGGGCGTTATTAGAAGCGGTAATAATAAATTCGCCTCCCCTAGCAGTTTGACGGCGAAAATGTTCGGAAAAAGCCGACTCGTAACAAATGCCCACAATTATTTTACCGAAAGGACTGTCAATAATTTGATCAGGATTTCCCTGGATTAAATGCGCTTGCAAGGGAGAAAGGCGATCAACAATTCCGCCCAAAATTTCCTGAAAAGGAACGTATTCGCCTAAAGGCACGAGAATTACTTTATCATACCGACTAATCACCTGTCCCTCGCCATCAATGGTCAAGAGACTATTGTTATACCCCTTGTCCACCTTGCCAAATGCACCTAACCAGATCGGCGTTTTTTTGGCTAAAATTGCCGAATAAATCGAGCTATTATTGACTAAGTTCTCCCAATAGTAGGGTAAGGCGGTTTCAGGAGTTAAGACGGCATCTACTCCTTGATCGGCGAGAATTTGATAACCAGTGGTGTAACCTTCGAGTGCCTTTTGAAATCCTAGGGGCGAAAGTTTAATCGTGTTGGGAATATTGCCCTGAATTACGCCAATTTTTATCCCTAAATCCCTTGACTTTTCGATCGGTTTATGGTATATGTTCCATCCCCAGAGATGCAGGCTAAAACAAATAAGCAGGGGTAAAGAGAGAAAAGCGAGATTTTGCCGCGATTGACGGATTAGGAGCAAGCTTTCGGCGATTAAACCATTAACTGCCACAATTGCCGCCGTTACCGTCGTAAAACCCGATAATTTGCCCAATTGCAGAATCAATAAATTATGGGGACTTTGACTATAAGCAAGGGTAGTCCACCAGAGAGGGGATTGACTCCAGAGAGATTCTAACCCACACCAGAGGGCAGTGCCGATGAAAACCCGTAGGAGAGCATCCCGAAAAGATGACTGATTAACACTTTTGTTGACATAAAACATAACTAACGTCCAAGTTAGCACGATCGCCGTTCCCCAAAAAGTGATAAACAACCAACAAAATAGGGCAATTAACAAACTCGCTAACCAGGGGACACCCATCCACGTCATCGGGTGAATTCCCGTGATCCAGAATAAAGCCAGACCATGGTAGGCAAAACCCCAGCCAAAACCGTATAAAAGCTGTTTTTTTAGGGATTTTTCCGCTAATCTCACAATAATCCACAGGGGGACGAGAGAAATCCAAGCGAGTAACCACCAAGAAACCGGCGCCACTGTTAACCCCATCCCCACACCGGCCAAAATTGCCCAGAGAAAACGCACCATCTTTCACTCCAGTCAGGTTAAACTCCTCTGACCTACTAGATCAGAGTAGCTAGAGGGAAGACAAAACACAAGAGAGACACAGAAGTTTTGGCTACATCTACAATAGATCAGTTAGCGAGTAAAAAAGCCCCCCAATCAGATGCTATTGCAAGCTATAGACTCAGACAAACAGGGAGATGAGGAATGTCACCCTCACCCTGAAAGCCAAAACTCGGACTGAATAAGTGATTGAATACATGGATAATTTTAACCCCAAAATAGCTACTCTGGCTCTTGTCTTGAATGTTGAGGAAAATCTCCAAGATATTTTTGGGAAAATAGCTAGTATGAGCGCTCATCAATTGCGAGCGCAGCACTGTTCAATTATGTTAAGCTCTCCACAGGAATTAAAGGGGGAAATTACCGATTATCTAGAAGTTTTTGCCCATTATGATGATCTATCACCTTTGGCTGATCAAGAAATAATTAAACTCGATCAAGCTATTGCCGATACTGTAGCGACCACAGGAAAACCTTTACTAATTAAGGATATCACTCGATCGCCATTTGCCACTGCAGCCCGTTATCCCAAAAGATCAAATAATAATAGTTTTATCTCCGTACCGATTATCCTCAATCAGCAGGTAATCGGAGTAATTAATCTCAGTTTTCCCCTAGACAAAAAACATTTTGAACCCTTAGATTTAGAAATCTTGCAGTTATTCGCTCAACAGGCGGCCCAATCCCTGCAAATTTTTCATTTGCAAGGGATGTTAAAATCTCGTTTTGTGGCCATGGCAGTGACTAGAGAAATAGCAGAAATTCAGTCCGAACATTCGATCGCTGTTCATCCTTATCCGCCGAAATTAGCCAAAATTGTCGCTAAGGCTTTTTTTAAAGAATTAACTCAGGCCGGTTTTGTAACTCATGAAGTTATTGAGATTGCTAATGAGGTTTTGAATTTACTACAAAAGACTCTTAATAAACATAAAAATCGTCTGGAAGGAAAAGATTAAGCGCTATTCAAGGGTTAAAATTGACTAACTTGCCACTCCGGTGCAGTCCGAAGGAGTAATTGAGATAGTTAACAGCTTAATTGACCGTTGTTTACTGATTACCGCTGCCGTCCTGCCGTCCTAATTCATAGACACCAGAGGCAACACAGGCGAGAATACCGACACTAATCGGCCAACTTTTTCCTAAACTAATCTCGATTAACCAATCGGAGAAACCGCCGAGGATGAGAAAGGGAATAATACTAAAGATAGAGGCATAAAAAGCATTTTGTGATTCTCTGGCGATGCGAGTTTTTTCAAACTCCTCTAGGGAAGTATAGAGGAAACGCTCGGCAAAATTAAACCAGCGATAGAAAATTTCTATAAACCAATTTCGCACCCCAGCTAACCCCAAATATAATGCTAAAGACCAGAGACAGCTACCGGCAATAAAGGCCGGGGAAATATTGATAGTGAAGGGCAGAAAGTCGATTACCATAAATGAGAGCCACAGAAGTGGTAAATTTGAGCGAACGGCTTGATCAATCTTAACAAGTCTTGACCCTGGCACCAAAAAGTTGATATCCTCACCCCTGGGGCCGGACGGTGATTTCCAAACCTGACCATTTGGGTTTCTGCTTGCGATCCCTGGGGGGGGGTTTCCCAGCTGCCTTATGCCATTTTTCTTTATTCGTGTCCCTCACCCCCGCTCCTCTCCCTTTCTGGGGGTGAGGGAAATTCACTATCTCTGTCATTACTTTAGAAAAATGCTATGACATTCTGGCATATATCCTGTAAATGCGCTAGTATTTAACAGTAAATCCAACCTAGAACGGCGGGGTTTCAGACCCAATTTTTTTGATGAAAAGTTTTTTTAAGAAACCTTATCGGTTAGGAATTTTGATGCTTGTCTCGACAAGTTTAATGGCCTGTAGTGCCTTAAACTATAGCTCTTTTGCGGAACTCCTATCATCTTTCTCTCCCTCTCCCTCTCCTTCTCCCTCTCCTTCCCCTTTAGATGCGGCAACTTTACTTGTTTTAGAGAATAAAATCTATCAACAGGTAAATCGCTATCGTCAATCTCGTAATTTATCTCCCCTACTGTTAAATCGAGCAATTTCTCAACAGGCAAGATTACATAGCCAACGCATGGCTGCGGGTTTAGTTCCTTTTAGTCATCAAGATTTTGACAAAAGAGCGCAAACTATTGGCGTTTCGGTTCCCTATCAAGCGGTGGGGGAAAATCTGGCAGTTAATCAAGGTTATGATGACCCAGTAATGATGGCTGTGGATGGCTGGATTAAAAGTCAAGGTCATCGGGAAAATATGGAGGGAGATTTTGATAGTACTGGGATTGGAGTAGCGACGGATAATCAAGGGAAATTATACTTTACTCAAATATTTCTAAAACGTCAATCCGCTCCCGTTTCTACTAATCCTCTTAGCTACGATCTTATCGGGAATCAATCTTTTTTAATTACCCTCGAAGAGAACACTAATTATCAAGTTAATCGCTACCGAATTTCTCAAAATTTACCGCCCCTACGTCTCGATGCTCGCATTAGTCATGAAGCTCGCTTATTTAGTCAAAAAATGGCCAATAAACAGGCTCCTTTTAGTCATGATGGTTTCGAGGGAAGATTCAAGGCAGTACAAAGGATGATCCCTTTAGAAAAAATGGGCGAAAATTTGGCTTTTATGAAGGGATATCCTGACCCCGTTGCTGTTGCCGTTAAGGGGTGGATTAATAGCCCCGGCCATCAAAAAAATATGGTTGGTGATTATAATCTCACTGGTATCGGTATCGCTAAAAATAATGCTGGTGAATATTACTTTACACAACTTTTTGTTAAAAAGCGTTGACAAAATGACCATGATAATATTTAAATTTAATTATCAGTTTTTAACTATCAGCCTTTTCAGTTGTCAGTTATCAGATTTGAGTTTTCAGTGAACAGTCTTAAGTAAGGAGTATTAAATCGCATTAACAGTGCTGTCTTTTTACTGATAACTGATAACTGATAACTGATAACTGAAAAAAGCTCTCCTAACTCCTAACTATTATGAACTTAGACAATTTTCAAGTGTGCGATCGAGATTTAAGTGATGACCTATTATCCCGTTATCTAGGGGTTAATTCGATCGCTGTAGATACAGAAACTATGGGATTAATTCCAGGGCGCGATCGACTGTGTTTAATTCAACTCTGTGATCCCAGTGGTTTTGTCACCGCTATTCGCGTTTTTAGGGGGCAAACAGAGGCTCCTAATCTCAAAAAGGTCATGGAGGATGAGCGGATAGAAAAAGTCTTTCATTTCGCCCGTTTTGATGTGGCTCAACTGTCCCATACTTTTGCCATTGCCACTCAACCGATTTTCTGCACCAAAATCGCCAGTAAACTCGCTCGGACTTATACCAGCAGTCACGGTTTAAAAAGTCTCGTGCAGGAATTGGAAGGCATAGAATTAGACAAAACCGCTCAAAGTTCTGATTGGGGAAATGCCGCTAATCTTACTCCAAAACAACTGAGTTACGCGGCTAACGATGTGCGCTATTTACTGTCAGTGCGAGATAAATTAATTATGATGCTGCAAAGAGAAGAAAGATGGGAGTTAGCCCAAAAGTGCTTTAGTTGTATCCCCATTTTTACCGCTTTAGATTTACAGCAATATAAAGATATATTTGAGCATTAGTCAGCAAAAGTTACGGTCTATTTAATAAGTAAATAGCAGATAGATTTTGTCTTTGATCCCCCCTTAATAAGGGGGGTATCTGACAATTTTTAACACCCACCTACTTAGTATGATTGACTCCCAATCGAACTTTAAAAACCCAGTTATGGATTGTTTCTCCCCCACTTCCCACTTCCCCACTTCCCCACTTCCCCACTCCCCCACTTCATAATTCATACCCACTTCCCCACTTCCCCACTTCCCACTTCCCACTTCCCACTTCCCACTTCCATCACTGATCACTGATCACTGAAAATAGTTCCTACTGCCCAAAGCTGCCAAGATCACAAAAAAGACCGCTATGATCCAAAATAGAAATCATCGTCATTGGTAGAGAATAGGTAAAAAATCTATGACATCTTATGCGGCCTCCTCTGCACGAGCCGAAATGAGCGAACTTCGGCGCCTGAAAACCCTACTACCGCCAGAATTACAAAGTTGGGTAACGGTAGAAGGTTCCACAGAGATTAATCCCCCCCTGATCCGTTGTGAAGAAATTGGCAGAGACGAGGTAGAAATTCAGATAGATTTGGCAAAATGGGAAAATTTAGCCATTGATCAGCGTAATTTGCTCTTTTGGCATGAAGTGGCCAGGATTCAAAATGATAGTATTCCCCGGGAAGGCTGGGAAATGGCCGCCCTCGCTATTGGCTTAGGTGGTGCAGTGGGGGAATTATGGGTACAGGATGGGTTATTATTGCTTTTGGCTATGGGATTATGTGGGATTTCCGGTTATCGTCTCTGGCGCAAAAATAACGGTGATAAAATTCTCAAAGAAGCGATCGAAGCCGATGAAAAAGCGATCGCCTTGGCCACTCGTTTCGGTTACTCTCTCCCCAACGCCTACAAGAGCCTAGGCAGTGCCTTTAAAACCCTAATCGAACAAACACCTAACCGTCGTCTGCGTAAGCGTTATGAGACCCGTTTAGATGCCCTGAGAAAGAGTGCAGCCAAAGCGAAGTCCCAAACCCAAGGCCGTCCGCCCCTAGGTGAGATTCGTTAGCCGATAATTACAGGTAATCTCTGACATTACTCATTGGTATTTGCGGAAAAGTGTAGTAAACATTTAAGTAGGTCATCAGGCCTTGTTCATCCATCAAACCACATCTTTGTGTCGATGACTTCCCAAATCCCTGAAACACGTTTTCTGATCATTCCGATGGAGTATCCGGTTTTGCGGATGCCCGATCGCTTGACTGTCCTGGAAGCAGTACAGTTTAAGGATATCTTTCACCATCTCATCGCCCAAACACCCACTCCCGAAAAACTCATTGTTGATCTGAATGCCACTCAATTTATGGATAGTAGTGGTGTGGGTGCTTTAGTGCATAATCTCAAAGCGGCTAGGGAAAAAAATATCGAGTTAGTGCTGGCTAACGTCCATCCCCCGGTGATGGGGGTTTTATCGATTACGGGACTAGATCAATTATTCACTTTCCAAACCTCCCCCCTAGCAGCCCAAGAAAAGAGCTTGACTGCCAATGAAAACCATCTACCGGAAACCCATCCCTCGATTCGCAGTTGGTTAAAGCGCGGTCTTGACATTGTTGGTGGGATCGTGGGTTTATTAATCACGGGGGTTATTTTTGTCCCCATTGCTATCGCTATTAAGTTAGACAGTCCCGGTCCAATTTTTTTCAGTCAAACCCGCTGCGGTTGGTTGGGAAAGGAATTTAAAATTCTTAAGTTTCGTTCCATGTGTGTGGATGCAGAAGCACTCAAGGATAAAATCCCCAATCAAGCGGAGGGAGCTTTTTTTAAAAATAAAAATGATCCCCGGATTACCCGGGTAGGAAAATTTTTACGTCGCACCAGTTTAGACGAATTGCCCCAGTTTTGGAATGTGATCACCGGTGAAATGAGTCTTGTCGGCACTCGTCCTCCCACCCCCGATGAGGTGGAACGCTACGATGTTCCCCAATGGCAACGTTTAGATGTAAAACCCGGTATGACGGGAGAATGGCAGGTGAATGGTCGCTCTCGGGTGAGTAATTTTGAAGAGGTAATTCAACTAGATTTGCGCTATCAAGAAAATTGGAGTTTAGGCTACGATCTACAACTGATTTTTAAAACAATTTTGATTCTCTTTCAAAAAAACAGTGGTGCCTTCTGAAGTCTTAAATTCCCCTTCTTTCCCCCTCCAATTCCATCTACAAGTCCGGACGGAATTGGCAGCTTTAATCCCAGTCCTACAATGGTTTGAATCCCACGGCCGCTCTTTTCTACCCGACTCGGTGCTTTGGCAGTGTAAGGTGGCTTTAGCCGAAGGATTTACTAATGCTGTCCGTTACGCTCACCAACATTTACCACCAACTACACCCATCGATCTAGAATTAACTTTACAGTCCCATTCTCTAGAAATAAGAATATGGGATCACGGTCAACCTTTTGATCTGCAAGCAAAACTTGATTCTCTACAACAACATCCCCTCACACCTTTAGAAATGGAAAGCGATCGAGGATTACTTTTCATGCGTTCTCTTACTGATATTTTACAATATATCCGCACTGCCGAAGGGAGAAATTGTTTAATTCTCCAGAAAAGTTTTTAAGTCAATTTATCCCCTGCTAGAAACTCTGTCCATGGCACAGGTTTCCAGACGAGAAAAAAGAATTATGCCACCACCCACACCCCACACAAGGGTGGGAAGATGTCCAGAGGGTGCTTTGAGAGAGAAAGTAATTTGATCGTAGTATAACCACTTGTTATTAACTCGCCAACCGACTTTTGACCCGAAAGCGTTCCATTTTTGTTGATCATAATTGCCGCTTCCTCCCAAACTTTCATAGATTCTTTTCTGAACAGATAGACCAAATTTTCCCTGACTATATTGTAACCAGAGTTGATTGATAGTGGCTAAATCTTCACAGGGAAAGTTATCTATATCTTCTATCTTAAGATATTTTTCTTTAGTTCGATCGGCAACTTTTAAGAATAGATTAGCCGTTTCTTGATCGGCTTCTTGCCATTTTTCTTGCGCTAATAAATCCCGCAGATTGGTGTAATCAATTGCCTTGGCGCTTTTGAGGTTAATTTCCTCCCTGGTGGCGACTGGAAAAACTGGCAAAACCGTTTCTTGAATTGTGTCCTGTGATCGGGGTTTTGGCGGAATCACTACGGCTAATTTTACCGCTAACTCTTGCAGGACTTCCCCGGCTGATTGATAACGTTTTTTGGTGCCAAATTTAATTAATTTATCTAAAATTTCGCCTAATTCAACACTAACAGGATTATTAAAGAGGTGCTGTCTCCATACCCATTCATGTTCACTCACATCGAATAATTCAAAGGGAGATATTCCCGTTAATAAATAGATACAAGTGACTCCCAAACTATATAAATCACTGCTATTAATCGCTTTACCATTGCCTTGTTCTGGTGCGATATATCCCGGCGAACCGATCACTGTTCCTGTTAGGGAAAGATTAGCAATAGTCATAAATTTAGAGGCACCGAAATCAACTAAAATTATTTTATTATCGCTGCGTCTCCTAATTATATTAGCTGGTTTAATATCTCGATGAATGACTCTTTTAGCATGGATAAAATCAAGAACTGGCAAAATTTCTAATAAAAGATGTTTAATCTTTTCTTCATTGAAAACTCCCTCGCTTTGTAATTCTTGTTCTAGATTTTCTCCCTCAATATATTCTTGAACAAGATATTGTCGCCCATCATTGCTGGTAAAATAGGCATAGAGAGAGGGAATTTGTGGGTGTTGACCGAGATTATCTAAACTAATCGCTTCTTCTTTAAATAATTCCGCCGCTTTCTTGAGAGCATTACTGCCTTGAGCGCTAGGAAAAAATTGTTTAATCACACAATAGGGTTGAGAAGGTTTATCCTCATCAATTGCTTGAAAAGTTTTACCGAAACCTCCTTGACCAATTAATTTTATGGCACGATAACGATCTTTTAGTAATAATTGAAAGCAACATTTTTGACAGAATTTATCTGTAGGATCATTGTTATATAGACAATCGGGATTAAGACATAAACTCATTGTTAGTTCAAAGAGAGATAGGGAAGATGTTTCAGTGAGCAGTAAACTGATAACTGATAACTGATAACTGATAACTGATAACTGATAACTGATAACTGATAACTGATAACTGATAACTGATAACTGATAACTGATAACTGATAACTGATAACTGATAACTGATAACTGATAACTGATAACTAAATCGAGGTTTCTTCCTCTAGCCAAATTTCTGGCTGTTGATTTAATAAAAGCTGGGCTGCCTCTAACATATCATCAACAATATCCCGCAAATCTTTCTTATTATCGATATAAGCTTTTAACGCCTCCATCGGATCTAATTGATTACCCACCCCTAATTCTGGTAAACGGGGACGGGTTAATTGACTAATTAACTCGGCACGAATACTATAGCTATGGGCAGGTTTTAACGCCTCGTCAAGCTGATTGGTGTTGATTAGTTCTAATTGTTCACTGCGAATTTTATAAACTAAGCGGATAACTGCTTCCTGAATATCGTGTTTTTTGAGAGCTTTTAGCAATTCTTTTTGGGGGTTTTCTGCCTCAGAAACATCCACTTCGATGGAACGGAAAGGACGCACGGGTAAAGGACAAAATTCCCATTTAACCTCTCCTTTAGCCACTTCTATTAAAACATAGCCCTTATCTTCTTTTTCCTCGCTAAAATCCACTCGATCAATGCTCCCCGGATAGACAATAGGCGGATCATTACTAGGATTAAGATTTTGGTGTTTGTGAACATGACCGAGGGCAACATACTCAAATTGTGGACGATTTAGCAGCGATAAAGGCACAGTAAAACCTTTACCAACCGCTAAAAGTCTTTCTGCTCCTAAACTAGCTCGATCAGCCATTAAATGGGCTAATAAAACTGTTGGTACGCTTGTATCTAATTGGCGAATTTCTCCTTCTAAAACCGGTTCCAAACGGTTAATTAATAATTCATTTACCCCACTCAAGGATAAACCCTCGGTTTCGGGACGGGTTAAGAGAGTGGCGCGGGTTAACCAGGGTAAAGTAATTACTTGGATATCGCCGTTGCGGGTGGTGATGCGATGGGTGGTCAGGCGATCGCCAACAATAAACCCCGGCACCGCTAGGGTACGATAGATGGAGAGACTGACACCGCCATTACCATGAGAATGTTGATCGTGATTACCCACTAATAACACCGTCGGGATATTAGCATCGGCAAGACGACGGAATTGACTGGCAAAAGCTTCCTGAACAAAAGGAGGAGGAGTGGCATCGGGAAAGGCATCTCCCCCAAAAAGCACTAGATCCACAGGTGTGGCAATAGCCCGATCGATACAGAGGCTTAAACTGCCCATAAAATCCTCTAAACGCGTATTTAATCCCGTTTTTGGATTTAAACGTCCATGGGAAAAACCGCTCCCCATGTGAATATCCGATAAGTGCAGTATTTTAATCATGGTAAAGAAAAAACAGGCGCAATTAAGTACACCTGTTCAAGACTATTTTCCTAATTTTTTATCGCCATCTTGACGACGGCGATCGCGCCATTCTGTAGTCGTCAGGTAGAGAATGCCACCACTGACGACAACGAGGAGAATTAAGGCGACTAGAAAGAGAGTGTTAAGAATCAGAGATGTTTCCATGGTATCTATAGATTACCTAGAAACCGTTACGACCCCAAACCACCATGGCGATCGACCAAGTGAACAGGGCGAGAATGCTAACCCAACCAAGTGTCAAAATATCCATAATTGCCTTTGTTAAACGAAATACTTGCAAGATAACTACTCAATTTTTGACACTCTCCGCCCTAAAAGTGCGGAGATTCTTGGGCTGAATCTTGCCGCTACTAGCAAAGCTAATTTTGGTCTTACAGTTTCATGTCTAGTCCGACTACACCTACAAGGTAAGCACTCTTAAAGACTACTCCCCAAGCGTAAATTTCTGTGTGTCCCACAGTATTTAATTGTTTTTCGCTCTTACCATGTGGACTTAGGATGAAAGCTTTTGTACCAGTGATGGTTAGAGATTTAGGGATTACGGAGTGTCGCTTGTTTCCTGCGTTCCCAAAGTCAACGACTCAATTTGATGCTAACATAAAGTCGCCCTAAAGGGCGAGGTTTTCAACCCAAATTTTCGATAATACTCCATCAGTGACTCCGTTTTAGAGAGGCGATCGTGCAAATTACGCTCAAGGAAAGAATCGAATCCATACAGGTGGGGAGTATCTCGGCGCTGGCTTTCCTGGTTCCCTATCTGCTATTTTTAACTGTTGATCGACTATTTTTAGGGGAATCGATCACATTAATTGGCGCTTTTGTCAAGATATCTGGGGCGATAATTAGCGGATTTCTCTTCGGTGTCACCTATCGTTATGTCGTCCGCAACGATGATAATCCCCATCTCAAAGATGGTACAGTGGCAGCTTTTGCCCTAGTCCGCGGCCTAGTTCCCCTACAATTATCCACAGACTTGCTCGCTGACGCTTGGCAATTAAGTCTCTTTCTGGGAGAGAGCTTTATCTGTTTTTTATGCTGTCGTCTGCTCTTAGAGTTGACTAAGCTGCGTCAATAACCGACTCAGTTATCAGTTATCAGTTATCAGTTATCAGGTGTGAGTTTTCAGTGAATAGTATTAAGCGACAAGCTCGGAGCTGCTTTTTTACTGTTTACTGATTACTGTTTACTGATCACTGAGCACTGTTTACTGAAACATCACCCCACACCCTATGGCTATTTGTATTCCCGTTAATTTACCCGATCGCTCCTATAATATTCTGATCAACAAGGGCAGTTTAGCTAATCTCGGTGCAGAAATGAGCCGGTTAAACTTAGGTAAAAAGGTTTTATTGGTTTCTAATCCCGAAATTTTTGAGTATTACGGGCAAATAGCCGTTAATTCTCTAGAAAAAGCGGGATTTGTCGTTTTTACACATCTGATTCCCGCCGGCGAAAATTATAAAACCCTCAATGCGATCGCCAAAGTTTATGATACCGCCCTCGCTCACCGGCTGGAACGTTCCTCGACTATGGTTGCCCTCGGTGGTGGTGTGATCGGGGATATGACGGGATTTGCGGCAGCCACATGGTTACGGGGTGTTAATTTTGTCCAGGTTCCCACCACCCTGTTAGCGATGGTGGATGCTTCCATCGGGGGTAAAACTGGTGTTAATCATCCCCAGGGCAAAAATCTGATCGGGGCGTTTTATCAACCGAAATTAGTTCTGATCGATCCTAACGTGCTTAAAAGCCTACCCGTGCGAGAATTTCGGGCAGGAATGGCAGAAGTGATTAAATATGGTGTAATTTGGGATGCTGAGTTATTTCAACAGTTAGAAGACTCGGACAATTTAGCTAGTTTTTCTCAGATCGATGGCGAGCTATTGCAAACAATTATTACAAAGTCTTGCCAAGCGAAAGCAGATGTGGTATGCACAGACGAAAAAGAAGCGGGTTTGCGGGCGATCTTAAACTATGGTCACACGATCGCCCACGGCATTGAAAGTTTAACGGGATATACTAGCGTTAACCACGGGGAAGCGGTGGCCATGGGGATGGTGGCGGCAGGAGCGATCGCTGTTAAACTGGGAATGTGGACTGCCGGGGAAAATCAACGTCAAACCGATTTAATCGAAAAAGCCGCCTTAGAAACCCATATTCCGCCTTTAAATGCCGATGAGATGGTTAATGCTCTTACTGCCGATAAAAAGGTTAAAGATGGCAAGGTTAGATTTATTTTACCAACGGCAATCGGCCAAGTGACCATTAGCGATCGAGTCACCCCCACCCTGGTGCGCGAGGTGTTATCACCAACCGAATCCGGGCAGTAAACGCTTTTTCAATTGTTGCATCCCTTGTTCCGTAACATCCCGGTATTTTAAATCTCCCACGAGAATACGTCCCATCAGTTGACCGGCGATCGGACGTTTAACGGCGACATTGTAGGCGATTTGGGTAAATTGATAGAATAAACCAGCCAATTTGGCCGCTAAAGCCATATCTTCACCCCATTCTTCCCGAATTATCCGACTATAGCCCGCTAAAGCCTGATTATCTCCGGCTAAAGCTCGATCAATCGCCTCGGCTGCCTTAACTCCCGTCAAAATTGCCGGACGGATACCCTCACCGATGAGAGGATCGAGAATCCCCGCCGCTTCCCCTGTAATTAAGGCATTTTGGGCGTGTAGCGGTTGATTTCCGTTCCAAAGAGCTAAAGCATACTCACCATAGCGATAATCCTCTAAATTCCAGCCCTTTTGACGGGCATAATTTAACAGTTGTTTTTTCAGATCCTCGGATTTGATGCTGCCCTTAAAACAAGCACCGCTAATTGTGTAACCATTAGACTTGGGAAAAGCCCAGATATAACCATTTTTTAGGGAACCAAAATCAAAAAAAGCTTTTTGGGGTGGAATAGTCGCTTCTGCGTTAGTAATTTCGAGAGTAGCCCCGATAGCTTCGTTTTTCGCTGGTAATCCTAACCAGCGACTGGTATTGCCCCTAACACCATCGGCAGCAATCAGATATTTGCCTGAAAATGTTCCTTGGGATGTGGTAACTTGCCAGTGATCTTGGACGAATTTGATCTGGGTAACTTCGCTGTTATCTTGGATAGTTGCCCCGACTGCGATCGCCTGTTGACCTAAAAAATCATCGAAACGATCCCTTTGTACCATCCACATCGGTTCTAGCATATTTAACTTAGTGGTGACGGTATCCCCCTGTTTCCAAGTAAACTGTACTTGCGTGACGGTATTCTCGATCACGGGAGTAAAGTCAAAATCAAACCACTGCTTAATTGCCGGGGATACCCCCCCACCACAGGGTTTATAACGGGGTAATTTCGCTTTATCGAGGATCAGGATTGATCGTCCCTTTTTAGCTAGATGATAACCCGCCGTCGCTCCTGCTGGTCCCGCACCGATGATAATACAGTCAAACATTTGTACTAATTGAAGTCGTTGAACAAATTTATAGACAATTTACGCTATTTTGGGCAACTTGTGTTGAGTCTGGTTTCTTGTCCCTTCTTCAGACGGTTGAGCTTGCCTCTCTAGTTTCTAGCTGATTTATCCCCCAATTTCCCAGAGAGCCTAATCTCTGGCTTTTTTGACTAATTGCTCAATCTTCACCTGATCAATCGTATAATCAAAAAAACTATAATGACTCGATTATATCATGAAAATTGTTTCTATTAAAATAAAAAACTATCGTATGTTTAAAAATATACACATAAGAGATATTCCCCCTTTTTGTGTGATTATTGGAGCTAACGGCACGGGAAAATCTACTCTATTTGATATTTTTGGGTTTCTGCGAGATGCCCTCAAAAACAACATTCGCCAAGCTTTACAAATTCGCGGCGGTTATAGAGAAATTATCACTAGAGGTCAAGAACAGGAAGATATTGAAATTGAGCTGCAATTTCGCATGAACATCTTAGATACAGAACGTCTGGTTACTTATCAAATCATAATTGGACAAAACAATAATCGCCCCGTTATCAAACGCGAAATACTTCGCTATAAACGGGGTGAACACGGTAAACCTTTTCATTTTTTAGATTTTCAACTTGGTCAAGGATATGCTATCACCAACGAAGAAGATTTTAGTAAACCGGATAAAGAACTCGATCGAGAAGAACAACAGCTAGAATCTAACGATATACTAGCAATCAAAGGATTAGGACAATTTCAACGTTTTAAAGCCGCTACAGCCTTTCGTTCTCTGATTGAAAATTGGCACGTTTCTGACTTTCATATTAGCGAAGCTAGAGGAAGTAAAGAAATATCTTATGCTGAACACTTATCCACCACTGGCGACAATATAGCTACAGTTGCTCAATACATTTATCAACAATATCCCGAAATTTTTCAGCAAATTCTCGAAAAAATGAAACAAAGAGTTCCGGGTATTTCCTCTGTGGAAGCCAAAGAAACCGAAGACGGTCGCTTGATTTTACGTTTTCAAGATCAGGCCTTTAAAGATCCTTTTATTGATCGCTATGTTTCTGACGGGACTATGAAAATGTTCGCTTATTTAATATTACTATTCGATCCCAATCCTCATCCCCTACTCTGTGTCGAAGAACCAGAAAACCAACTTTATCCTACTTTATTAAAAGAACTAGCCGAAGAATTCGCCCACTATAGTGATCGGGGGGGTCAGGTATTTGTTTCTAGCCACTCCCCCGATTTTATCAATGCGGTTCCACTAGCTAGTATTTTCTGGCTAATTAAATGCCAAGGTATCACCAAAATCCATAGGGCTGCCGATAGCGAAATCCTCAAAAACTTAGTAGCGGAAGGCGATTTACCCGGCTATCTTTGGAATCAAGGCTGGTTTGAAGGAGTAGCACCCTAATGAACTATGATATCGTATTTTTGCTAGAAGAGTCATCTATAGAAAATGTGTTAGACGAACTTTTGCCTAAGCTTATTCCCCCAGAAATAAGCTATATATGTATCAGTCATCAAGGTAAACAAGACCTAGCCAAATCTATTCCTATAAAACTCAAAGCTTTCAATAAATCTAGTCCCAATACCAAATTTATCATTGTCCATGATCAGGACTCCCACGATTGTCAAGAACTCAAAAAAGAACTAGGGAAAATTTGTCAAAATGCCAGTGATGCTCAAGTCTTAATTCGGATTATTTGCCATGAATTAGAATCTTGGTTTCTGGGAGATTTAGCAGCGGTGGCCAA
Source organism: Microcystis sp. LE19-84.1B (assembly GCF_027531875.1). NCBI lineage: Bacteria > Bacillati > Cyanobacteriota > Cyanophyceae > Chroococcales > Microcystaceae > Microcystis > Microcystis sp. LE19-84.1B. The sequence goes on from NZ_JAPZSR010000438.1 coordinate 19,282, forward strand.
GGCGTATAATTTAAATAGTCTCAGCCAAAAACAAAATAAAAGTAAATACAGAGAACCAGACCTGCTTAACTCGGCCAAACAAGAATTAAAAAAGCTAGTGAAAGAGTATTATGCAGGAACCCATTCTAAACAGATTGCCCCCCATCTTTCCCTAACTGAAAATAAATCCCGTAGTTTTCAAACTTTTATCCAAGGTATCAAAAATGTTGTGGAAATGATACAACGCCCCCATCCGAACCCGAACTAAAATAGACCTCGACCTAATCTAATTAAAAGCCTGTAAACTCCTAACCAGGGTGATAATTTCTATCGATAAGATTTTTGCGCCCAAAAATATTCCCCCCGGCAGAACCGAGGGGAAAGTGGCAAAAAAACTGCTAGATTAGCAGTTTAAGGCTAAGTCTTGGGATTCTTTTTTCAAGAGATTAACGAGGGTTTCATCCCCATTCTCTTGAGCGATTTGTAAACGACGTTCCAGACGAAGACGAATATTGTTCAGATGGATGCTAGAAAGGGTTTCCTCTTGGACAACAACAGGGGGTTTGACAACGGGCAACGGACAAGTGCTTGGGATGACTTGCCCGGTAAGATGAGGACGGGTGCTGTAGGCAACTCCACGATACTGACGATGCAGTTTCGGCTCTAATTGGAGCATATGGCGAGGATAATGGTGATTCCAGTCTTGACCTCGGTATTTACCCCCGATATCTCCGGTCTTCATCTCCAAGGGGAGAGAATCCCTTTCGTACTTAACTCCTCGATAGGCTAACGTCATATCACCGACTCCCTGCAATGCTTTAAAGTGACTTTAATCTCTCTTGTCGTCTCTATTTAGGGACAACAAGTTAGAAGATTTTATTTCTTATTCTGTATCTATTTTTACATTTTGTTAAGGAAATTGAAAAAACTTTATAAAAATTTAATATTTTCTAGCTGGCTATAGTATCCTTTTCCGGCTGGGTTTGGTCGCCCACCAAAGGAGCCTCTAGGGGTTTGAGGATTAATTTTGGTTGCTCGTCCTCATTGATGAGACGAATTTGAATTTGCGGGCCGGAGGCGGCTAAACGAACCACCATACCATCAACGACGACGGTTTTCTCGACCGGTTTGCCATTGAGAAACGTCCCATTTGCCCCTAAATTTTCCAATTCCCAATCATCGTGATCATTATTATGGCGGATTTCTAAGTGCCGCCTCGAAACCACAGCACTATAGAGAACTACATGATTATCCAGCGCCCTGCCGATGAGAATGGTTGATTGATCATTGTCAAACTGCCAATGTTGTAGGGGCGTGGACTGGCTGGGGTGTAAAAGAGTTAAAGTGATCACGGTGACTATTGGCGGCAAGATAGAGGCGGTGGACAGGGTAAATTTTATTTGTTGTCAAGATTCATTCTTGCCATTAATACTAAATCCGTTGAGTATAGACTACATATCAGGACGGGCAAAAGGCAAGAGGCAAGAGGCAAAAGGGGGAATAAATAATCAGTTTTTAATAACCGGATTTAGGATAAGTCTTTAATCCTAGCAATGAATATCTCTAGTTAATTGACTAAGCCTTTTCTTTCCATTGTCTCACACTTTCCCGTTCCCTCAGAACCGACCTCCCCCAGAAAATCTAGCCCCTTCGCCCTAGTATTAATAAAACTGATGGGGTATGATTTCCACATTTTGAGCAATTTTTAACCTCTTCAGGGATAAGATAGTGCTGGTGTCACCTAAACATTGATCTATGAGCGGCTTTATTATCAAAATAATCTTGATATCGGCTTTGATTTCCCTGGGAATTAAATATCTTGCCCCTTTATTATCGATCGCTCCCAGTCCTCTTAACACTTTAATTCTGGTTTTTACTCCTTTTCTGCTCACGGTTTTTGCCCTCTGGAGACGGACAATAACTGATTAGGAATTTTTCTCCTTACTCATCATGACTTTTGGCAGCAGCCTCGGTTTAGTCCTGTTAGTCTTTTGTCTGTTGATTCTCTGGCAGATTCGACAGATTCTTTTATTATTATTGATGGCGATTCTTCTGGCTCAGATTTTAAATTTGGCTGTGACTTGGTGGCAGCGTCATCACCTCAAGCGTTCCTACGCCCTAATTATCACTCTTTTTGGCTTTTTTATTGGTATTATCGGTATTTTTGTGGGGATTATACCCGCTTTAGTCCAACAATTTCGCCAATTATTTAGTTTACTTCCCCAAGCTATAGAAAGACTCTGGGGACAAGTCCATAGTCTTGAGGATTATCTCGATCCTAGTCTGGCCACTGTCTTCCCGGACTTTAAAACGCTGCTGGCTCAATTACAACCCCTGATTAACCAAATTGCTGGCCGGGGTTTAAGCATTTTTTACGGTACTTTCGGCATTATCCTCAGCTTACTGCTAATTATTGCCCTGAGCTTGATGATTCTCGCCGATCCTGCCGCTTACCACCGTTGTTTTCTGCGTTTATTTCCCGCTTTCTACCGTCCTAGAGTACGATCGATCCTAGAACAGTGCGATCGAGATTTAAAAGCTTGGCTAAAAGGGATTTTCTGTCATATGTTGATTATGACCTTGGGCAGTTGCCTAGGTCTATCCCTGATCGGCATTCCCCTTGCTTTTTCCCAATCTATTCTGGCAGGATTTCTCACCTTTATCCCCAACCTCGGGCCGGTTCTAAGCACGATTTTACCCTTTTCTATCGCCCTTCTGGAAGCTCCCTGGCAACCCTGGGCGGTTTTACTACTCTACAGCAGTATTTATCTGTTCATTCAATATTTCGACCATCATTCACCGCTGCCCATTTTAACAGTGCGGTCGCTCAAGCTCTTACCCGCTTTTACCCTGTTGGCCCAGTTGTTTTTTGCCTCGATTTTTGGCTTTTTAGGGCTATTTCTGGCGGTCCCCCTGACGCTTATCGCTCGCATTTGGCTCAAGGAAGCTTTGATCGAGGATATTCTCAATCATTGGCGGACTGGGAATAAAAAATCTTAAACTGGGGATCTAGGATTCGAACCTAGGAAATGGCGGGACCAAAACCCGCTGCCTTACCGCTTGGCTAATCCCCATTGGACAGACCTTTTTAATATTAGCATTTATCTCCCCGGTTTTGTCAAGAAGTTGATAAAAATTTTTTACTTCGGGTTTGCGGCAAAAAGTTTTTCGTGGGGGCAGGGTTTGGGGTGTGGGGTGTAGGGTTTGGGGTGTGGGGTGTGACCCCCCCCAACCCCCCCGACATCGGGGGGGTGATGGGGTGTGGGGTGTGGGGTTTGGGGTAGGGTTGATTCATGAATCAACCCTACTAAGTACCTAAGCAAAATTAATTACACATATCTAACCCCGCTCTTGCCTCTTGCCTCTTGCCTCTTGCCTATCTTCACTAGGAAATTAATTTTGCACGACTACTTATGAATCAACCCTAGGGTTTGGGGTATAAGGAGAAAAATCTATGGATAATAGCGCACAAAACTGGTACATTGTCCAGGAAAATACGGGAATTTGTCAGATTATAGCCCTAGAAAACGGAAAAACCCCAGTTAATGGTCAATACTGGGGTCCCTTTGCCGAGCGGGGAGAAGCGATCGCCCGTCGGGTGGGTTTAATTCGAGCGGGCAAATGTCAACCTATTGTTTAGCGGTATTGGTGGGCGTTTTCTTGCCTTCAGTGATTTCTTTTTCCAAGATTTCAAAACCCTTCTTGAATTGAGGATCCTGGAAGGTTCCCACCCGATCCCGTTCCTGTTGAAGATTTTTGCGATCTTCCTCGCTCAGTTCCGACTCCACATCCGGATGAATACCATCTTTATTAATGTCCCGTCCGTCGGGGGTGAGATACTTGGCAATTGTCACCGCCAATCCCGAACCGTCACTAAGACTGCGTACCGATTGCACTAATCCCTTACCAAAGGTTTTCGTACCGACAATAACCGCCCGATCATGATCCTGTAAAGCTCCGGAGAGAATTTCACTGGCACTGGCGGAACCACCATCGACGAGAACAACCAGCGGTTTATTAGTCAAAGCTTGATTGTTGGCCCGTTGACGTTCCGTCACCCCTTTGCGATCGACCGTAGAGACAATTAAACCATCGGGTATCCACATCCGAGCGATTTCGATGCTGGCGTAGAGTAAACCGCCAGGGTTAGAACGCAGATCGAGAATATAACCCTTCACCCCTTCAGCTTCCAATTCGCGAATCGCTTGACTCATATCGCCACTAGCTTGGGCGCTAAATTGATTAAGACGGATATAACCGACTTTACCGATCGGGGTGTTTTCCGTGTGAGCGCGTACCGGGTGAATTTCAATTTTGGCCCGGGTAAGAGTCAATTCTTTCTTCTCCTCACCCCGTTGAATCGTGATCTTAACACTTGTCCCCACTTTGCCGCGGATCATGCTCACCGCTTGATCGAGTTCCATGCCTTCGGTAGATTTACCATCGATAGCGATAATCACATCTTTGGGCAGCACACCAGCTTTAGAAGCGGGAGTATCTTCAATAGGTGAAACCACGACTAACTGCTTGGTTTTCTCATCTTTGGTCAATTGAATCCCTACCCCAGTCAATTCTCCCGATGTATCGATCTTCATATTGTTAAACTCTTTGGGATCCATAAAACGGGTATAGGGATCATTGAGAGTTTTCAACATCTCGCGGATAGCGGTGTATGCTTCCTCTTGATTTTTGTAGGAACGATTTAAATACTGATTGCGGATGGCGTTCCAGTCCGATTGATTAAAAGTGCCATCTAAATAAGTGCGGTTGATGATCTGCCAAACCTCATCAACGGTTTCCTTGGGACTTTCCTGAAAAAAAGCTTGACTTTGGGAGAGTCGGAATCCCGCCCCCGTGACGGCGACGGTAGACAGGACCACTGCTGTAGCACCGAGAACAAGTCCGCGTTTGTTGATAACCATAGGTAATTTTCGGATAAATTAGGCTGTTCTTGCCAGAACGCTCTTTCTGGCTGACCGTCGAAATATCTTGGCAAAAAGGAGCGTTTAGGTTTACTGGAGACAGACAAAAGAACGCCTGTAGACTACTACTGTTATAACATTTATTATCTCTTTCTTTGTCAAACTGATTACTTGAGTAGCGATCGAGTTGCCAGCAGCCCACCTCGCGACCTAAGATAACAGCAAAACTGCCCCAGATTTTCCCTATGAGCGATCAAATCCTTTCATCCCTCTCCCTGGAACAAAAACGACAAAACCTGCGCCACCAAAGGCGATCAAAGGTGTGGCAAGCCCTAGGTCGCTTTCTGGTGGTTAGTGGTTTAGCGACGGGATTAGCTTGGGGGATGACTTCACCCTATTGGACAATTAGCAAGGCCGGACAGGTGGAAATCGCAGGCACGGAATTAATGTCACCCGAGTCGATTCGTGCTTGGCTAAAATTAAGCTATCCTCTGTCTCTCTGGGAATTACCCACCCATCAATTGCGAGAAAAATTAGCGGCTATTCCCGCTATTGCCGACGTTAAGATCGAGCGGCAATTATTACCCCCGAAAGTGATTGTTTCTATTCAAGAAAGAAAACCTGTTGCCCGTTGGCGTTCCCATCAACAGCAAGGCTTTTTAGATGCCACCGGAACGATAATTCCTCAAAACTATTATGGTCGAACTCTGCCCAAAACCCAATTACCTAGCCTAGAAGTGCTTGGTTACGACCGACAATATCAACAACAGTGGCAAAAAATTTATCCCTTAATTGATAACTTATCAATTAAAGTTACCGCCATCGATTGGCGCAACCCTAGTAATCTTGTACTAAAAACCGAACTGGGACAGGTCTATTTAGGTTTTTATAAAGATAGATTGCCCGAAAAATTAACCGCTCTCGTACAATCGCGGCCATTGTCATCCAAGATACCTCTGGCGCGAATTCTCTACATTGACCTGAGCAATCCCGATGCTCCCACTGTACAATTAAAACCGCAGCCAGCCCCTATGGTTGCCAAAGTAACGGCAACTACTAGGGATTAACTGGAATTGATCAGCAAATAACCGCAATTATTCCCTTTAGGTATTGCCAAAAACCCCAAATTATGATTTTCTGAACCAGAAACTGATAATGTAGATACTGGAACCGACATAATATTAGTGATAGTGTTAACATTGCATCTCTGATTCATCAAACCAATAACAGAAGCTTGTACTAAGAGTGTTCCAATTCCAATGACATCGATTAATGAAATCGTTCCCACCTATCCCAATCTGAACAGTAACGATTATGCCAGTTCAGCTATGAGCGAAGATAATCATTACTCTCAGAATAATGCTGGAGTATTATTTACTCGCCCCCATGAATCACAGATGACACCCCGAGAAGAAAGTCGTAGTAATCGCATCGTGCCAAGTAATGTCGCCAAGATCAAGGTGATCGGGGTCGGCGGTGGGGGCTGTAACGCCGTTAACCGCATGATCGCCAGTGGCGTGACTGGAATCGAATTTTGGGCAATTAACACCGACGCCCAGGCCCTGGCCCACTCCTCCGCCCCCCAGAGGTTACAAATCGGGACAAAATTAACCCGTGGCCTAGGGGCGGGGGGCAATCCGGCGATCGGACAGAAAGCGGCGGAAGAATCTCGGGATGAAATCGCCCAAGCATTGGAAGGAACCGATCTAGTCTTTATTACCGCCGGCATGGGCGGCGGCACGGGAACGGGGGCCGCTCCAATTGTGGCCGAAATTGCCAAAGAAATCGGCTGTTTGACCGTGGGAGTTGTGACTCGTCCCTTTACCTTCGAGGGTCGTCGTCGCACTAATCAGGCCGATGAGGGGGTGGGCGGTTTACAAAGTCGGGTCGATACCCTGATTATTATCCCCAATAACCAGTTATTACAGGTAATACCCGCCGACACTCCCCTACAGGAGGCTTTTCGGGTCGCTGATGATGTGCTGCGGCAAGGGGTACAGGGTATCTCGGATATTATCACTATCCCCGGTCTGGTAAATGTGGATTTCGCCGATGTGCGGGCAGTGATGGCCGATGCGGGTTCGGCCCTAATGGGCATCGGCATCGGTTCGGGAAAATCTCGGGCTAAGGAAGGCGCGATCGCGGCTATATCCTCACCGTTACTGGAATCCTCGATCGAAGGGGCGAAAGGCGTAGTCTTTAACATCACCGGCGGTCAAGATCTAACCCTACACGAAGTCAATGCCGCCGCCGAAATTATCTATGAAGTGGTGGATCCCAACGCTAATATCATCTTTGGGGCAGTAATTGACGAGAAAATGCAGGGAGAAGTCAGAATTACCGTCATTGCCACCGGTTTTTCCGGGGAATCCCCCTCTCGTTCCACCGGTAACAAGGTGGTGATCAATACCCCCGCACCCAGTCCAGCAGCCACTCCCGAACCACCAAAACCGGCGGGATTAGATATCCCCGAATTCTTGCAACGTCGTCGTCCTTTTGATCGCTAACTTCCTATGACTGCCATTGCCCTTACCATCGCCGGTTCCGATAGTGGTGGCGGCGCGGGAATTCAAGCTGATTTGAAAACCTTCGCCTTCCATCGAGTTCACGGCACCAGCGCCCTTACCTGCGTTACCGCCCAAAATACCCTAGGGGTCGAGCGCGTCGAGTCCCTAAGTCCAGAAATGGTAACGGCCCAAATCGATGCCGTGGTCGGGGATATGTCTGTGTCAGCGGTTAAGACAGGAATGCTGTTCAGCAGCGAGATTATCGAAGCAGTGGCCGAGGCGATCGAGCGCTGGCGTTTAATCAGTTTAGTGGTGGATCCGGTTATGGTTTCGCGGGTAGGAGCCAAATTAATTGATGATCGGGCTATAAATAGTCTTTTGGATAGTTTAATTCCTCTGGCTTCGATTATTACCCCCAATCGTTACGAAGCACAGCTTTTAAGTGGCATTGAGATCAATGATTTTGAGACGATGAAAGCGGCCGCCGAAATTATTTTCCAGAAGTCGGCCACACCAGTATTAGTGAAAGGAGGAGGGATGAAAGGCCGGCTGCGTGGGGTTGATCTCTGCTTTGATGGGGAGGAATGGGAAACTTTTAAGACCAGAAGCGTCGAAACCAATAATACTCACGGGACTGGTTGTACCCTATCGGCTGCGATCGCTGCTAACCTCGCTTTGGGGGATGACCTGAAAATAGCGGTGAAAAAAGCCAAGGATTACGTTACTAACGCCCTTGAGCATTCCCTCGCTATCGGTCGCGGAACCGGTCCAGTGGGTCATTTTTACCGCTTAAAAGCCCTAAATTAGTCAATTCATGACCACTACGCCGCGTACTTCCCCCCAAATACCCCAGAGTTGCACTGGTCGCCCCTCGGTTCCCCTCTCGGTCTATCGGGAATTAGTTAAAGAATTGTAAGCCACCCAGGCACGGGTTGAGTCTCTAGAAGCACAAAACCAGCAACTTGTCAAGAGTAATCGGCAATTACGTCAGGAAATCGAGGGCGTTGTCAGATCAGAAGAGGAAAGATGCAATGCTCCGGTGCTGATTCGGAGCATCTTTCAATTTGACAAGGCCGATTGTAGGGCTAATTCATGAATTAGCCCTACAATCGGCGTAGGGCTAATTCCACTGCTAAATCGAGCGACCCCTTCGACCCCTTCGGCCTGGCTCAGGGCAAGCTGGCTCAGGGCAAGTCTTGTTCCCGACTTAAGCCCAACTATCGGCACTATTCGTTCATTAAACACTAATTGTCAAGATGCAATGCAATCCTTGCTATCAAAGTAATTTGGCGTTGCTGATTTGAGATATGAATCTTCTTTTGTGGGATTTTTAAAACCTAGACCTAAACTAACTTTTGGATGGGTGCAAGATTGTCATTCATACCTTGATTCAGCAACGCCAAGTCCTGTAGGGGCGAAGCATTCGGGTATAACCCATCGCTGAAACCGTAGATTTTCTATCCGAATGCTTCGCCCTTACTTTTTCAGCAAGTCCTAACCAATTCAGATAAAGGTTCAGGACCTACCCATCTACCTTGTTTCCAGATTTCCTCATCCTCTACCGGTAACGCATCGGGATCGGAACGGGCAGCTTGATCTATTTCCTCTTCGGTCATCTTGTTGAGACGTTCCCTCTCTTTTAGTTTTTCCGTGCCGGACTCGATGACGATTTTCTCTTGGCTACCGTCCTTTAAGAAAACTGTAATAGGCTTTTCGTTCACGCTCATTTGCCCTCCTAGCACTAATTAATCGACACGATTTGCCTCTTAAGGTATATACAAGGCAATAGACCTGTTTTTCAAGTTCTCCAAACGCTATCGTCCGTTTTTCGCCATAATCTCTACGATTCTGTTGCCCCTAAGCTTTCTGTTCCTGTTTAGATTTATGTAGGGGATCCATATAAATCTCTAAGCGCTTAAATACCACAGAGGAAAGGGTAGTTAAAACCAAATAAACCAAAGCAACGGCGATATAAATCTCGAAAGCTTTATAGGTAGTGGCTACCATTAATTGACCTTGCCGGAATAATTCTTCAAAACCGATTACTGCCGCTAAACTGGTATCTTTAATTAGGGTAATAAATTCATTCCCCAAGGGTGGCAACATTCGGCGAAAAGCTTGGGGAAAAATCACCTCGCGCATGGTTTGCACTGGGGACATTCCTAAACTAGAACAAGCTTCCCATTGACCATTATCGATCGATTGAATACCGCCGCGCATAATTTCAGCTAAATAGGCCGCCACATTTAAACTTAGGGCAAATAAGGCCGCTGGTAAACGATCTAAGTCGATATTTAAGCCAATTTCTCGGAACAATCCGGGCAAACCAAAATAGATCAAGAATAATTGCACCAGCATCGGTGTTCCCCGAAAGAAATCCACATAGATGCGGCAAATTATTTTTAACCATTTGTAGGGAGAAATCAGGGCAATAGCCACTAAAGTTCCACCGATTAACCCGAAAAGAAAAGACAGAACCGTTAACAGAATTGTCCAGGGAACCCCTTTCACAATCAGGTTATAGAATAATTCCCCCCAGTTAAACCTCGATTCCTGTAAATTCTTTAAAGCTGGGGCAACTAAAGGTAATACTGGCGGTTTTTCTCCAAACCATTGCTGAAAAATAACATCGTACTGACCACTTTCTATAACTCGACCGAGAGCATCATTAATTAACTGGAGATAGGGGGAATTTTTGGGTAAGGCAATCCCGTAGAATTCTTCCGTTAATAATTCTCCGACCACCTTTACTCCCCGTAAACCCGCTTCTTTAATTGCATACAAAGTCACGGGTTTATCGTTAACTACCGCCTCTACTCGACCATTAATTAATTCCTGCAAAGCTAAAGCCGCCGAGTCAAATTGACTAACCACTGCTCCAGGTATTTTTGTCGCTTCTAAGGCTCCCGTTGTGCCAATTTGGACGGCAATTCTTTTGCCTTTTAAGTCTTCAAAATTTCTAATCGTCTTATTATCTTCCCGAACAGCGATCGCTAAACCAGCCCTAAAATAAGGTCGAGAAAAAGAAATCGCTTGGGCGCGTTCGGCGGTGATTGTCATGCCACTAATAGCGGCTTCCACTGTTCTTGCTTGTAGAGCCGGAATAATACCATCAAAGGGTAAATTTCTAAAGTCAATGTTGAGATCAGCTTCCTTGCCAATTGCCCGCATTAAATCGATATCAAACCCAGTTAATTGTCCCCCTTGTTGGAATTCAAAGGGTGGAAAAGTTGCTTCTGTGGCGACTCGAAAAGGATTAGGAGGAGTCTGAGAAAAAGCGGGAATAACAGTTAATCCGATCGCCAAAACTAATCCTAACAAGGCAAAGATGACTCTCTGCACCGCCCGCCCTCGCAAAAATTTAATCATTTTTTAATTGTTTCTCCTTGATTTTTTTACTCAATTAAGTTAAGGATTTCGTCCTACTCCTCACCTAAGACAGATGTAGAGAGACTATTTGAGTATTATGATTATTCCTCTTGATAAAATGTCGTCAAGGATACAATCTAGCAGAAACTAATCTCGATACCTTTATACAGAATGTAAAATTTTTTACGAGAGGACATCATGACCACTACCACCCCTGTGATTGTTAGTGAAGGTTTACGCAAAAGTTACGGCTCTTTAGAGGTACTTAAAGGAGTTACAGGTACTCTTTATCAAGGGGATGTGGTATCGGTAATCGGTCCCTCTGGCTGCGGCAAAAGTACCTTTTTACGCTGTCTCAATCGTTTGGAAACAATTAACGGCGGCCGCTTGGAGGTGATGGGAATTGACATCTCTTCCCCGAAGTTAAATCAATCAGTCCTCCGCAATTTACGCAGCCGGGTAAGTATGGTGTTTCAACACTTTAATCTTTTTCCCCATCTCACCGTTTTACAAAACTTGATGTTAGCCCCCAAGCAGGTGTTACACCACTCGGAAAATGAGGCTAAGGATACGGCAATTCAGTATCTGGAAAAGGTGGGTTTGGCCCCAAAAGCCGATGTTTATCCCGACCAATTATCGGGAGGCCAAAAACAACGGGTGGCGATCGCTCGCAGTCTCTGCATGAAACCAGAGGTGATTTTATTTGATGAACCCACTTCGGCCCTAGATCCGGAATTAGTCGGGGAAGTGTTAAACGTTATGCGTCAATTGGCCGATGACGGTATGACTATGGTAGTCGTCACCCACGAAATGCAGTTCGCTAAGGAAGTCTCTAACAAGGTTTTGTTCTTTAATCAAGGTGTGATCGAAGAAGCAGGCGATCCCGACACCTTTTTTAATAATCCCCACAGCGAGCGCCTACAAGCTTTTTTAAGTCGCATCAATAGTAATTAGGGTTGGCTGAATTCAATAGGAGTCAGGTTTTGGGGTTTTGGGGTTTTAGGGTTTTGGGGTTTTAGTTCAATTTCCCCATTTCCCCATTTCCCCATTTCCCCATTTCCCCACTTCCCCATTTCCCCACTTCCCCATCACCCCACCTCCCCACCTCCCCACCTCCCCACCTCCCCACTTCATAATTCCCCCTCCCCACTTCCCCAACAATTGTAAAGAAATATTACAATTATGCCGTTATAACAGCTTACCATCTTGACAGGAGAGAAAGACAGTGGTTATAGTAGAGACACATACCCGGGTAAACCAATTTAGTGATATGCAAGACAAGCAAAAAGTCACACTGTACCTTCCCCCTGGAGTCCATCGTCAACTAAAGATAAGAGCCGCGATCGATGAAGAATCGATGTCAGGGCTGGTGGAGAAAGCGATCGCTTTCTACCTGAAATACCCCGAAAAGGTAGAAGAAATCGAAGCCACCGCCTACGGCAAAACCTATCAGGTTCATGTCTGTCCCGAGTGTGATGCCGCGTTAGTGATGAAAGAAGATCGGCTAAGGTCGATCAAACGCCAGCCCGCAATAGTGGGCGACGAGTTCCCGATCGAAGTTCCCGAACCCGTTGGCGCTCAAGGAACCGCAGAGGGAGAAGCAGCCTTAGTTCCCTGCTAAACTCGCAGTAGCCGAACAAGGCATCTACAGCCATCAGCCGCCCAAGGTCAAAACCGTTACCACAAATAGGGTCGATGTTATGAAAGAAGAGCTAGAAATTCTCGTCAAGGCTCAGTACCCCCTGATTTACCTCGTCACCTCCGAGGAGGAAAGGGCAGAAGAAGCCATCAGCAAAATAGCCCAACTAAATACACAACATCGACGGGTGTTTGTCTGGACTGTCACCCACGGCATGATCGAACTGGGTCAACCGCGCCAAACCAGTCAACATAATACCGTGTCTCCGGAAGCGGCGATCGAATGGGTAGTGCGTCAACGGGAAGCGGGCATCTACATCTTCAAAGACCTGCATCCGTTCATCACTTCTGCTCCAGTGACTCGCTGGTTAAGAGATGCGATCGCCAGCTTTAAAGGAACCGAAAAAATCATTGTTTTAATGTCTCCCCTGCAAGAAGTCCCCATAGAACTAGAGAAAGACGTGGTAGTTCTAGATTTTCCCCTGCCGGACATGGGAGAGTTAGATACGGTTCTCTCGCAACACCTAGCCAAAAATAAAAATCGTCGTACCACCACAGAGATCCGGGAAAAACTCCTGAAAGCGGCCTTAGGCTTAACCAAAGATGAAGCCGAAAAGGTGTACCGCAAGGCCTATGTAAAAGCGAACAAATTGACGGAAGACGAGGTAGAAATCGTCCTTTCCGAGAAAAAACAACTGATTCGCCGCAACGGAATTTTAGAATACATTGAAGAGGACGAGACCATCAATGCCGTCGGCGGTCTGGAAGAACTAAAAAAATGGTTAAAACAGCGCTCGAACGCCTTTACAGAAAGAGCCAGAGGTTACGGACTCCCGCAACCGAAAGGGATGCTAATTTTAGGAGTGCCGGGCTGTGGTAAGTCCTTAATCGCTAAAACCACCTCGCGCCTCTGGAGTTTACCGCTCCTGCGCTTAGATATGGGACGGGTTTACGATGGTTCCATGGTGGGACGTTCCGAGGCTAACCTGCGTAATGCCTTAAAAACTGCCGAATCCATCTCTCCGGCCATTCTGTTCATCGATGAATTAGATAAAGCTTTTGCCGGTGGTACAGGATCCGCCGATTCCGATGGGGGAACCTCTAGCCGCATCTTCGGCTCCTTCCTGACTTGGATGCAGGAAAAAACCTCGCCCGTCTTCGTCATGGCCACAGCTAACCGGATTGAACGGCTACCGGGGGAATTTCTCCGCAAGGGGCGCTTCGATGAAATCTTCTTTGTCGATTTGCCCAATTCCGAAGAAAGACAAGATATCTTTAATATTCACCTGACTAAACGACGCTCCGACATTTCTCGCTTCGATTTGGAGCAGTTAGCCAAGGTATCCGATGGGTTTTCCGGTGCGGAAATAGAACAGGCGCTGATTGCCGCCATGTATGAGGCCTTCGCCCAAGATCGCGAATTCACGCAATTAGACATTATTGCGGCGATTAAGGCGACTCTGCCCCTATCTCGCACCATGACCGAACAGGTGACAGCCCTGCGTGATTGGGCCAGACAACGCGCCCGACCTGCTTCGGCCTCCGTCGCTGAGTACCAGCGATTGGAGTTCTAACAGACTTTCGCCCGCTCCCAACGGGATGAAAGGCTAGTTCTCAGGGACTAGCAATGCCTCGAAAAGCCGCTTGGCGGCACTCTTTAACTCTCAATCTGTTGTTGTTAATTCTTATCTACAAAGAGGAAATTCCAATGTCTCATTTCAGCACTCTCCGGACCAAAATCACCGATGCCGAAATCCTCAAAGCTTCTCTCCGCGACCTCGGCATTAGCGTGAAAACCGAAGCCGATGTTCGTGGTTACAACGGTCAACGGGTTCGCTCTGACATCGTTGCTGTTCTCGATGGCGAATATGATCTCGGTTGGTCCCGCAATACCGACGGCAGTTTCGATTTAATCGCTGACCTCTGGGGTGTGGCCAAAAAACACAATCAAACCGAATTGATCAACTCGATCAACCAAAAATACGCTGTGAACAAAACCCTATCCGAAGTGAAACAGCGCGGTCTGCAAAACGCTAACGTTAAGCTAGTCGTTCAAAGCTAAGATTTACAGCGCGTTCCCAAGCCTAGGGGTTGACCAGTTCGGTTAACCCTTTTTTCTGTCTCTGGGCTATGTTAAGAATGGTAAAATTAACTTGACAAAAATGCTCCGACCCGAAGAAAGAACTAAACTCGATCCGACCAAAGACAGCGATTTTTATGCTTTTCCCCGCTTTGTCACCCACGTGGATGAGGGTTTTATCGATCGATTAACCGCTCTCTACCGAGAGATCTTATCGCCGAATACGCGCATTTTAGACCTGATGAGCAGCTGGGTGTCCCATTTGCCAGAGGAGATGGAATTTGAGCATATCGAAGGTCACGGGATGAATGGGGAGGAGTTAGCCAAAAATCCCCGCTTGCATAGTTATTTTGTCCAAGATCTCAATGCACAGCCAAAATTGCCCCTAGGGGATAGTTCTTTTGATGCGGTGTTAATCACGGTGTCGGTGCAGTATTTGCAGTATCCAGAGGCGATTTTTGCGGAACTGTATCGCATTTTAAAGCCTAATGGTCTGGTGGTGGTTAGTTTTTCCAATCGGATGTTTTACCAAAAAGCGATCGCTGCTTGGCGCGATAATAGCGATTTAGGCCGGGTAGCGTTAGTGAAATCCTATTTTAAATCGGTGGCGGGATTTAGGGAAGTACAGGCGATCGTTCGTCCTGCTACTACCCCCAGGTTCCTACAAATGTTAGGAATTATGGTTGCTGATCCCTTCTATGCAGTGATAGGAAAAAAAGAATCTTCTCTAGGATTATAATCACCGTTAAGTAGGGAGGCACAATTATTTGTAGGATGGGTTAGCGGTAGCGTAACATGGGCAGGCGTTGGGTTTCATGCTTCAACCCAACCTACGTTCATCTGAAAAAGTTTTTCGTGGGGACAGGGTGTGGGGTTTTACCGGTTTTGAGGTGGCCAATTACCTAAATTTTCAGGGAAAAAGTGCCTCAATTTTTTGCTTTTATGAGGAGAAAACGGGTTTCTCGGAGAAACCCGTTTTCTGTGCGTTACTCAACGGATTTAGTATGAAATGACTAGAGGACCAAAAGTAACCCGATGGATTTTGCAGATTTGTGGGTGATACCACCCTTGTCATTTCCTAACTGTGCATTGGACACTTTCCGCCAGAAACCAATTTTTCTAAAAATTGGCTATTATCAAAAAAATGTTCGACATAAGTTAGTTTTAAATCTGCATTTACATCAGCAATTGTAATGCCATATACTTCTATTAGTTTGTTGGTAGGCGCATGACCTTTAAATTCTCCTTGATGTGTTCCCCAATGTCTCCATTTAAAAATAACTCTTGGCGGACCGCTATAAGCCTCAATAACTTCCCAAACAAAACCAGTTTTAAAAGCATTCATAAAACTGGCTGCACCTGATTCAAAATCTTCAGCTTTTGAACTATAAACCGGTGTTTCGCCTAAAAATAAATTATAAGTTCCGCGTTCTATAATATCTTGTACTGTATATTCAGGACCGTGGTTAGTACGCATTCTAAATTGATCTATATCAACCGATGTCCATTGATTGGGATTTAGCTTGTAAGTGGCTTCCATTTCAAATGTTCTTACTAAATTCTGTGCAATAGCTTCTAAGGAGCCAGTGGGATGATGTTTTTCGCTTTGCACCCTTAACGTTTTATTCGTTCCTGAATAATCGGGGCGTTTTCCATAACGCCATTCTATGCCGTCATCAGCCGCAAGTACATTATCTCTATCTTGTATTTGAATAGGAATATTTTCCTCGGACATATTTAACTCCTTCTGTGATCTTTACAATTGCTGAGACTTACCTAAAAAACAAATATCTCGTATTTACCTAACGGCTTAATTGAGGGGCAAACGATCACGTTTCCCTCCCAACAAAAACCTACCAATATTGTCCGCTCCAATGGTGTGTTATGCCCGATCGCTTAACTATGTCTTAATTTTCATGATCGCGAATAACCCCTGTGGACTGATAAGCTGCCCGCGCATTTAAATTGCTTGTTGAGACGAGGCAAGAGGCAAGAGGCAACAGTAAAGGAATTGGAGGAGATTCGGCTAATCTAAGAATAAGCAGTTTAAATAGGGTTTGCTGAATAAATGTGAAATGTAGGCAAGGTGGGGTTTTGTGGCTTTACGAGCGAAACAGGTGCAAGATTTTTGCGTCTTCATCGGCCTGCGTCCTGTAGGGGCGAAGCATTCGGGCAATAACCTATCGGTGAAACCGGAGATTTTCTATCCGAATGCTTCGCCCGTACTTTTTGCCGCAAACCCTAAATATGTCTTAGCTTACCAGCGCGTCCGCTTCGCCCTAATCTAAATCCTGTTGTGGCAACGATATCAGAGTTTTGTTCTTTACTTCTTGAACAGTCAACCAAACATTTAAACCGTCCACAACTGCTGTTGCCGTTGTGCTAGAATAACGAAAAATTCTCCCCATTGATAATTATGTTAGCAGAGTTAGCCGCCGCCGAAATCGCTAAAATCGCCTTTGAAGCTGTTATCGGTAAATTAACGGAAGGAGCAATGGATAAAGGTGTAGAATTGTGGCAAAAAATTAAGCAAAAGTTACAAAAGGAACCGGACGCAGCCAAGGTTTTAGCGGCAGCAGAAGAAACCAAATCCGAGGCGATGATTGAACAGCAAGTGGTTCCCTTTTTACAGGTAGAAATGCTCAAAGACCCCAATTTTGCCCAAGAAATCCAAACCCTAGCACAACAAATTATGACAATTAATCAGAATCAAACAGAAACGAAAACTCAAATTGGTATGCAAATTAACAAAGATATTAAACAACAATTGAACATTCAAGAAGTTAAGGGTGATTTAAATCTAGGAATCCCTCCTGAATGACTGGCGGATCTGCACGCAAAAGCAGACGCAATAGAAAATAATCGCAGTAGTCAAAGGAGTATTTTCAAGGGAGGAAATGCTCGAAAACGTCTCGCCTATTGGCAGGGAAGGAAGGAGGAAATCACCCAACTTAAGCAGTGGTTTACTGATCAAAATGTTGCGATGATTGGCATCAAAGGAGTTGGAGGAATTGGAAAATCTACCCTAGCTAGTAAAATTTTTGAGGAGGAAATTCCCCTCGATCCTTCCCTAGGAGACGATGAAGATTTATTCCCAAAACGCTTTTGGTGGGAAGCGGGAAATCTGGGCGGATTTAGTGGTTTAGCTCGCCAATTCCTGACGGAATTTGGTTATCCCGTCCCCGAAAAAGAAATAGATTTACAGGAAGCTTTAATCAGACAATTGCAACGCCATCGCCACCTAATTATTATCGATAATCTAGAGAGTTTATTAGGGGAAGATGGTTCTTGGAATAATGAATTTTATCAGCAGTTTTTTACTGCTTGGATAGAAAAAGGTGACACGAGCAAAATTATAGTCACCACCAGAGAAAAGCCAAAAACTAGGGGTTTTAACCATTGGATTGAGCTAAAAGGTTTGAAACCTCCTGAAGGGGCGCAATTGTTAGCAGAATCGCAAATAACAGGGGATCTAGAGAACTTTTCTCGACGGGTGGATGGTCATCCATTACTCCTGCGATTGGTGGCGGATTTAATCTTAGCCGAATTTCCGCAAAACCCCAGTTTAGAAAGGTTAGCGGATTTAGGATTAGGAAATTTATCGCAACTTTTGAGCGATCCGCAGGTGGTGGGGAGTCATCGTCAAGAGACAGTGGGAATTGCTTTAGTTTTAGATGCTAGTTTTCAGCGACTTAGCCAAAGACAGCAAGAATTATTCACTAAAACCAGCATTTATCGCCGAGAATTTGATTCTCCGGCAGCCAAAGCGGTGATGGATAATTACCCGGAGATCGCACTATCCGAGATCACGGCAGATTTGCGAGAATTGCAGCGACGATCATTATTAGAAGAAAAAGAGGAAAATCGCCAGCGAATTTTTAGTTTTCAGCCTTTAGTTTGGGAATATGCACAATACAAAGCCGGCGATCAAAGGGAATTACACCAAAAAGCGATCGCCTATTATCTTTCTATTGCTAAATCCGACTCCTGGGAAATCCTCAACGATGTGCAACCTTACCTAGAAATTTTCTATCATCGCTATCAGTTAACCGAGTACGACAATGCTTTTGATATTCTCCGTGCTATCGAGGATTTTCTCACCCGACGGGGGTATTATCAAACCCTAGCGGATTATTACCTTGAATTAGTCACTGTTTACCAACAACAGGAGGAGCAAACCAACCGGAATTATGCCGCATCCCTCACCAGTTTAGGCAATGTTTACGATTCCCTAGGAGAATACCAAAAAGCGATCGAGTTTCATCAACAGTCCTTAGCAATCACACGGGAAATCGGTGATCGGGGGGGTGAAGCGAATTCCTACGGTAATTTAGGCAATGTTTACTATTCCCTAGGAGAATACCAAAAAGCGATCGAGTTTTATCAACAGTCCTTAGCAATCTTTCGGGAAATCGGTGATCGGGGGGGTGAAGCGTATTCCTACGGCAATTTAGGCATTGTTTACAAATCCCTAGGAGAATACCCAAAAGCGATCGAGTTTTATCAACAGTCCTTGGCAATCAAACGGGAAATCGGTGATCGGGGGGGTGAAGCGAAAGCTTGGTTTAATCTGGGACTTACCTACTATAAACTCAAACGTATATCGGAAGCGAAAGAAGCATATCTTCAGTCGCGGGAATTATTTCAAGCATTGGGGTTAGCAGGATATGTTCAAAAGTGCGATGATGAAATTCGGCAATTAGAAACCCGAAAATATCCCTTAATCGTTGCTTTCTTTCTGGGGGTGATTAAGTTTCCTTTAGTTGTAATTGGGGGGATAATAGTGGCATTGTGGCGATTGTTAAAAAGATGGTTGAGGAAAGCATAATTAGGGGTAGGATGGGTTAGGAATCCCTTATTTTTAACCTGAGTTTGACATCTGCTAATTTCCCCTCATAACTACCCTAAAGTGAGAAATTATAGTAATATTTCTAAGGATTACCAGAAAAGAAAGAGCGCCACGCTGCTGTTCCGATCGCTCCTCCTAAAAGGATAATTAACGTCCAAACTTGATTTTTTTGGGTTCCTTCCACCTTTTCTAGTCTTCTATCCATCCCATCGACTTTCTCAGTTAGTTTTGCTTGTCCTACTTCTAGCTTAGTTAGCCGTTCGTCGATTTTATCAAATTTCTGGTTAAAATCCTTTTGTAAGCTATCAAATTTCTGGTTAACATCCTTTTGTAGGCTGTCAAATTTCTGGTTAAAATCCTTCTGTAGTCCGTCAAATTTCTGGTTGAAATCCTGTTGCAAGGTATCGATTTTT
>NZ_JAPZSR010000337.1:0-5655 GCF_027531875.1 Microcystis sp. LE19-84.1B
AAGCCAAGATGGCAACCAAAAGAAGTCAAGTTGTATCCCTAACAAGGGAACAGTCAAACTAGGAGCCGTGTGAGGTGAAAGTCTCATGCACGGTTCTGAATGGGAGGGGAGGTCGGTGACGACCTTCTCGACCCCTAATAGTATAAAAAAGGAATAGAGCCTGAAACTCTACTCCTCAATCAAAAATTGCAGTTAATTTCTAACCCTATAGTACCACAGAAGTCAAAGCTTCTTTGAGGATAGCGGCTTTATCGGTCTTTTCCCAGGGTAAGTCGAGATCATTGCGACCAAAATGACCATAAGCGGCCACATCTTGGTAAAAACGATCGCCTCTTTCCGAGGGTAAACCGCGCAGGTTAAAGGTGTGGATAATACCGGCCGGACGAAGTTCAAAGTATTTATTGATTAAGTCCAGAATCACATCATCAGCGACTTTGCCAGTGCCAAAGGTTTCCACGAAGAGACTCACCGGACGAGCTACCCCAATCGCGTAACCCACTTGAATCTCGCACTTATCGGCCAAACCAGCAGCGACGATATTTTTAGCCACATAACGGCAAGCGTATGCTGCAGAGCGATCGACTTTGGTAGGATCCTTACCGGAGAAAGCACCGCCACCGTGACGAGAATAGCCACCGTAGGTATCGACGATAATTTTCCGTCCCGTTAATCCTGCGTCGCCTTGGGGTCCACCAATGACGAATTTTCCGGTGGGATTAACCAGATAACGGGTGTTGGCATCGGGTTTAATCTCTAAATCGCTGAAAACAGGCTCTACTACCGCTTTCCAGAGATCACTTTTAATCTTTTGTTGGACGAGATCATTATCAGTGATATCGCCGATAGTAGCATCGTGTTGGGTAGAAACAAGGATAGTATCGATACCCACGGGACGACCATTTTCATAAATGACCGATACTTGCGTTTTACCGTCGGGACGCAGATAGGACAGTTCACCCGTTTTTCTGACTGCCGCTAGACGGCGAGCGATGCGGTGGGCTAAACTAATCGGTAAGGGCATAAATTCGGGGGTTTCATTGCAAGCGAAACCGAAGACAATACCCTGGTCTCCCGCACCAATTTTATCGAGTTCATCATTGCTGAGAAGTTCGCGATTTTCCTGAGCAGCCGTGACACCCTGGGAAATATCGGGAGATTGTTCGTCTAAAGCGACTAAAACCGTGCAACTATTCGAGGAAAAGCCGTTATCGGCGTTGATATAGCCGATTTCAGCGATTTTCTTGCGAACTAAATCGACGAAGTGAACCTGTGCTTTCGAGGTGATTTCACCGGTAATCAAGACTAACCCTGTATTGACAACCACTTCAGCCGCTACACGACTGTGGTCATCTTGGGATAACAGAGCATCGAGAATAGTATCAGAAATCTGGTCACAAATTTTATCGGGATGTCCCTCTGTAACCGATTCGGAGGTGAACAAATAACGTTTAGACAAGTGATGTCCCTCACATAGTAGTACATTTGAACGCAAAAAAGATTCCAAGAAATCTTTGATAATACAGTGTAACAGGGAATTTGTAGAGATCGAGTATTTTCAATAAGAAACCGCCCGAACATTGTCCGGACGGAGTGTGGTGTGAGGAGTGAACGGAAACTTGCGTCTCCGCTAATTCCATTGTAGAGGACAACTTAGAATCTTGAACGATTTGAAAGAAACTGTCCCAAAAAATTTTTATCTCTTCAAGGGGTTGACTAATGCCCGATCCTCGTCTCGATGATGTAGCCTGAGTAATACAGGTCGCAGAGCTATATGCCAAGATTATGACAGTCACAGCCGATTATTTAGAACAACTCAATCCTTCTCAGCGCATTGCTGTGGAGCATTTTTGCGGCCCCTTGTTGGTGGTTGCTGGAGCAGGATCGGGAAAAACCAGCGCTTTAACCTATCGTATCGCCCATTTGATCCGTCATCACGGGGTCGATCCGGAAAATATTCTCGCGGTCACTTTTACCAATAAGGCGGCCCGGGAAATGAAAACTAGAATTGAAAAAACTTTTGCTCAACAGAAAGCACAGGAAAAATACGGTCAAAGATTAGAACTTTTGGAAGAATACGAACAGAAAAAACTCTTTTCTCAAGTTTATCGGAATTATACTAAAAAACTCTGGATTGGGACTTTTCACAGTCTTTGCGGTCGGATTTTGCGCTATGACATTAATAAATATCAGGATGAATATGGTCATAGTTGGCAAAGGAATTTCTCAATTATGGACGAATCTGATGCCCAGAGTTTGGTGAAAAATATCGTCACTAAACAGATGAATTTGGACGATAAAAAATTTGATGCTCGCAATCTACGTTATGCGATTAGTAATGCCAAAAATTTAGGTTTAACCCCCACAGATTACGCCAGAGAAAACCCTCATTTTCGGGGAAAGGTCATTTCTGAGGTTTATCAGGCTTATCAGATGCAATTGGCACAAAATAACGCCCTAGATTTTGATGATTTGATACTGGTTCCAGTCCGTCTTTTTCAGCAAAATGAATCTATTCTCGGTTATTGGCACACGCAATTTAAGCATATTTTAGTCGATGAATACCAAGATACTAACCAGATTCAGTACGAGTTAATTCGGCTTTTGTCCACCAATGGTGAAACGAAAAAAAGTGAGTGGAATTGGACGGATCGATCGATTTTTGTGGTGGGTGATGCTGACCAATCTATCTATAGTTTTCGGATGGCAGATTTCACTATTCTGCTCAATTTTCAAGCGGACTTTGGCGATGGTTTACCCGATGATGATACTCGCACGATGGTGAAACTACAGGAAAACTATCGTTCACGGGAAAATATTCTGCAAGCGGCCAATAAATTAATTGAAAAGAATAGTCAAAGAATCGATAAAGTCCTTGTTCCCACCAGAGAAGGTGGCGAGAGTATCTATGTTTTTAAAGCCAGAGATGAACAGGAAGAAGCGGCTTTTGTTATCGATAAAATCAGAGAATTTACCCAAGAAAACCCCGAATTAAATTGGGGTAGTTTTGCCATTCTCTACCGAATTAATGCCCAATCTCGTCCCTTTGAAGATGGGTTAATTCGCAATAATATCCCCTATAATATTGTCGGGGGATTTAAATTTTATGATCGACAGGAGATTAAAGATGCGATCGCTTATTTACGAGTGATTGCCAATCCTGCCGATACCGTTAGTTTACTGAGAATTATTAACACTCCCCGGCGCGGTATCGGTAAAACCACAATCGATAATTTGCTCAAAGCTGCCCAAGAATTAGGAGTACCTTTATGGGAAATTATCAGCGATGAAACTTCCGTTAATACTCTCGCTGGTCGTGCCACTAAAAGCATCAATAAGTTAGCTAAAATTATCCAAAACCTGCAAGAAAAAATCACCGATTTATCCGCTAGTGAAATCCTAGACCAAATCATGGAAAATTCGGGATATATTGATGAATTAAAACAGCAGGGAACCGAGGAAGCTGATACCAGGATCGAGAATATTCAAGAATTGTATAGCGCTGTGGTACAATTCCAAGAGGAAAACGAAGAAACCAATCTCCGGGAATTTCTCGCTAGTGCTAGTTTAGCCTCGGATTTAGATAATCTTCAGGAAGGTCAAGAAAAAGTCTCGTTAATGACCCTTCATTCGGCCAAAGGTTTAGAGTTTCCTATCGTCTTTTTAGTCGGTTTAGAACAGGGCATTTTTCCCCATAATCGTAGTTTAAACGATCCCATTGCCCTTGAGGAAGAACGCCGTTTGTGTTATGTGGGAGTGACTCGGGCCAAGGAACAATTATTTTTAACCTACGCAAAAGAAAGATACGTCTGGGGGAATAAAGAGACTAAGGTAGCTTCCCAATTTTTGCAGGAATTGCCCCCAGAATTGCTCACAAGCAACCTGAAACCGAAAAAGACCCCAAAAGTGGTTGCCATGGAAAAAACTGTCTCTGATCAAAGAAAATGGCAGGTAGGCGATCGAGTATTACACTCTACTTTTGGAGAAGGAGAAGTGACCCATATCCTCGGTACGGGCAAAAAAATGAATCTAGCGGTCAAATTTTCGGGTTTAGGTCAGAAAATCATCGATCCTCGCACCGCACCCATGCAACTTATCCAGGAATAGAGAAGGACCTTAAGCTGCAAAAAGTAAACAAGCTTGGATATCTGCGAGTTCCAAATCGGGAAAGTCTTCTAGAATTTCAGTTATGCTCACATTCTCCGCTAACATTTCCAAAATATCCGTTACTCGAATTCGCATCCCCCGAATACAAGGACGACCACCACACTGGCCAGGTGTTTGAGTAATGCGGGTAAGCAAGCTAACTGTTGAGTCCATAGAACGCATCTCGAAGATATTTAGTCTGCATTTAATTATCTTATCTGGTAATCCTAACAACCAATCCCTAACACCCAACTGACACCCCCTGATTCCTCAACTCCGATCGCTACCTGCTGTTAAAATAGAGAATTGCGGTCAGACTGACGATAAAATTGAGAAGCTAAATCCTTGATTCTTAATAGTTGTTGAGAAACTTTCCGCCTACTATCGCAATTATCCGATAATATGGGCAACAGCGAGTTAGTCTATTCAGTCTGTTAAAATTGACCCCCGTTGGTCGTATTCGCGCACTGTCTAACCTTTATGATGAGGATCAGTTAATATGGAATCAATGCAACCCACCGAAACACAAAATCCGATTAGAACAGATTTACCTGGGTCTCTGAGCAAACCCAGCAGCAGCAGCAGCACCGAACAGATTTGGTCTGAATATGTAGAACCAGTTTGGGATTCGGTAATGTCCTATCTGGCTAATGTCCCCGATTATATCGGTAGTTTCTTCTCTGGATACAAAAAACCTTTAATCGTTCTGGGGGCAATTTTAGCGAGTTTTGTCACCGTGAAAGTTACCCTAGCGGTTTTAGATGCGATCGATGATATTCCCCTCCTTGCTCCTATCCTACAATTAGTTGGGATCGTTTACACTGGTTGGTTTGTCTGGCGCTATCTGCTCAAGGATGAAAATCGTCGCGAGTTATTAGCCGAAATTGATGCACTAAAAGCGCAAGTTTTTGGCAGTCACAATAACACTTTATAGATAGAATCAAGCATAAAAAACAAAGGAGTTGAGTGTTTCCGCTCAACTCTTTTGTTTTTGCACAACAGCTTACACTAGAGTTCTTGCATAAGTAGGGTTTGCGGCAAAAAGTACGGGCGAAGCATTCGGATAGAAAATCTCCGGTTTCACCGATAGGTTATTGCCCGAATGCTTCGCCCCTACAGGACGCGGGCCGATGAAGACGCAAGGTTTAGAAGCAGGATTCTCTCAAAATCTTGCACCTGTTTCGCGAGAAAAGCCACAAAACCGCTACCTTGCCTACATTTCAAATTTATTCAGCAAACCCTAATTAATTTTTGAAAAGGCAAAAATGAGAAAAATAAGCACAAAATTGCCTAAAATCCCTAAATAGAGCATTTAATTGATTAATGCTCATTCTTAATTCTCCTGACGACCGACTCGGAGAATACTGACTCCTAAGGGACTTGCGCTTTGATAATGTACCTTTTGGGCGAACGCAGTTCGCCCCTACATTGTGGACAAAATCCGTTACTGTAGGGGCGCAATGCTTGCGCCCTCCGATCGCTCAGGTTTGCTGATCACCCTAAGTAGGGGGA
>NZ_JAPZSR010000178.1:0-19934 GCF_027531875.1 Microcystis sp. LE19-84.1B
CCAAGCTTTTCTGGTCGGAACCCCCTAAGCCGAGTTTTCAAGGTGCTGCGCCGTCCACTTGGTTTTCGAGACTGGCCTTTTAATTCTAACGTAAAGCCAACCTAGAACGGCGGGGTTTCAGACCCAAAATTTCCGATGACGATAATTTCATCCATAGATAAAAATCTATGACTAAAGACGTAACAATTGATTGACCTTATGGATTGCATGATTGAAGCTGTGTGAGTTAGATCACTCAGGTAGTCGCAAAACTCAAGTTTGAATTGTGCCGATGATTCCCGTTTTGTCACCATTTTCAAAAGTACAGGTGATCGCCGTAACGAAGAACCGAATGGAACCCTTATATAGAAAGGCATTTAGCGATTTTTGTCAATTGTTTTTGCTCTAGAGCGAACTAATCAATTAAGTCTCTTGCCAGATAAGGATTTAGTCGATTTATGCCCCCCTATCGAATCATACCAAGTAACGAAGAACCAGAATTATTTGCGCTCAATCTGTTTAACCCGAAATAGATTTAGGATTTTGGCGATCGCCTCTAGCTCTTGAAAAAGAGGATAATTCCGTGAGTAATAATAGAGTAGAGAGTTTATTTGAATAGATATAGACGAAAGACCTGCAAATTGTCTAAATCGAGATATCTAGCTGACATCGTGACTGTGAATTTCTCCACAGTCAATACTAAAAATTTATTTAGAATCATATAGGACTTACGCAAGATGTGACTGAAAACCTTATTCTTGCGTAGGGGTAATTCATGAATTACCCCTACTTTCGTTCCCTTTTGCGTAAGTCCTGTCATACTGTTTGACATAGAGTAACACATAAGTTACTATAGCAGTATGTCTATTATCAAAGTTCAAGAATATCTTCAAGAAGATGGTTCAAGTCCTTACCAAGAATGGTTTAATAGCTTGGATACCCAAGCAGCTGCGAAGGTAACAGTTGCTAAGTCTCGTTTGGAATTAGGCAATACATCAAATGTTAAATGGTTTGATGGAATTGGGGAATATAAGATTGATTGGGGTCCAGGATACCGAATTTATCTAGCTCAAGATGGTAAACAGCTTATAGTTTTATTTGGTGGGGGAACAAAGAAAAATCAGCAATCTGATATTAATCGTGCTAGAGAATTATACCAAGAGTACAAAAGACGAAAAAAAGAAATTAGCAAAGAGCAAAAATTTGACAATGATAGTAGAGAGAAAAGGTAGTTATTATGGCACTAACTAGAGACTTTAAAGAAACCGTTAATGCACGAGTGCAAAGAGATTCTGAGTTTGCGATCGCTTTACTGGATGAAGCTATTTCTCTTTTCCTAAATGGTGAACCAGAAACAGCAAGATTAATTTTAAGAGATATTGTTAATGCAACTGTAGGTTTTGAACAGTTAGCAATTGAAACCTCTAAACCTAGTAAAAGTTTACATCGAATGTTATCAGCAAAAGGTAATCCGACGATGGATAATTTGACTGCTATTTTCAATGTTTTGCGGAAAAAACTGAATGTTGATATTAATGTGAAAACGACGGTTATTTACCATTAAAATTCCATTATCTTGAATAAAATAGCGATGGTGCGAAGCGAACTGACAAGTCAGCGCTTGCGCTATCGCATTTCCTCACATTGACAAAAAAAGACGATTCCTACGGAGTGCTTCGCTATTAAACCAGCGAGTCATAGGATTTTATGATTCACTGGAAATTTTGATTGTAGATGATTTTGGGGTTAAGGTGTTGGAATAGATCAACATTTACGCCCGAATTACAGTAATTCTATATTGATTTTCCGTCACCACCACCTCAGTGGATAATCTTTCTTCCATTGGTAAAGCATTTTTCCGTCTATCAAAGATAAATAACCAGCCAAAATCTAACCCCAAACGCCCTAAATAAGATTCTAATTGTTCAATTCCATCAGCTTGAGGATTGCGCTTTTTATCCCGCCATACTTTTAATTCAATCCCTAAAATTACATCTTGGTAACGCAGACATAGATCCATTCTATCACTACCAATGGCATATTCCCTTTCTAAAACTCCCCCACCATTAACCACACGATGTAAAAAAGCCATTAATACTATATGTGGTGCGATTTCATGATAGCTTGTACTACCTAATAATGGTTCGACCTGTTGTCGCCAAAACTTGAGAAATGCAGTTAATAAAGCATCTAGATTTAATTCACCCTCTGGGGTTAACCAAGTGGGTGCAATCATCGGTAAAGATGCCATTGGTGTCACGGTTAACACCCTGGGTAACACTTCTCGATAAATGGGATTAGCAATAGTTAATCCTCCATAAGGGTGCATTTTACATAATCCTAAATCTATGACAAATTGAATATCATCATTAGGTATATTTCCTAACTCTAAACCTGCTAACATCGGTTCAATAATGGCTTTAATTCTTGGTTCTCTTAACCTTTCCGCTAAACTATCTAAATGAGTATCTTGACGTGCAATTAATATTTCTTTAGCTGTTAAAATGTGTTCTCTGGTAATAGTGATATTTCTATCTTTTACTATTTTTTCTACAATTTCTTTAGCTAAAGCATTAACTAACCAGGGTTGTCCTTAAGTTAAATCATAAGCTGTTTCTATTGCTTCTGGTGTGAAAAATTGTCCAGTTGCTGCCGTATGCTGTTGATATAATTCTCCTACTTCTTCGAGATTAAAATTTCGCATAGTCAGAGAAGCAACTTTTATATTAAAAGGACTGGATGTATTTAATCTATCACTACCTCCTGATGCTACTTTATAATCTCGCACATCTCGTAAACCAATTAATCCTACTGATGAGGGAAAATTTTCAGGACGTTTAGGAAAAACATCTCTTAACTGTCGTAAAACTGATATTAATGTTTGGTCTTGTAAAGAGTCAATTTCATCTATAAATAATACTATGGGACGATTGATAGCTTTTGCCCAACCTCTTAAAAAAGCCTTAATTCTGCTTCCTGGTTCTTCCTGTTGCCATTGTTTAGCAGCTGGTTGTAATTCTTCAGGTAAACTATCCTCAATTGTATTATACCAAGTTCCTAAAATTGCCAATTCTGCGGCAGTAGGATCATGATTAAATGCACTTCCTACTTCTACCGATACCATGACTGCGGCATAATTTCCAGTATCAGTAAGTTGTTTTGCTAGGGATAACATAGCGGCGGTTTTCCCTGTTTGTCGTGGTGCGTGAAGAACAAAATAACTACGTTGTTGAATTAGCTCCTCTAAATCTGGTAATCTGACTGTGGGAGAGAGCATATAATGGATATCGTCTGAACAGGGACCTGCAATATTAAACCAGCGAGTCATAGAATTTTGGTAATAGGTGAACTCTTTAAGTTTAGACATTTTTTATGCTCTTGATACATTATTAAAACCACCAGCTAATGAGAGTTGGTTAATTCGGCAATTAATTGTTCAGGAGTGATAATTCGTGGTGTGACAATGGGGAAATCTTGAGGATTACGGGTAATAATTGCATCTAATTGATTAACTACCGCAGTAGAGTATTGAATAGAATCTTCAAAATCCTGAAAATTTGTTGTGAAAGCCATTCTAATTGCAGCCTGATTTACTGTAGCAATTTGACAAAAAGTAAGTATTTCTTGCAAAAACTCAATAGTTAAATCTCGACCTTTTTGTTTACGAATAAGATAATAAAGGTCACTAATAGTTGATGCGGAAATGTAGCCTTCTATTTGTCCCTGTTCAACAAATGCCAAAACTGTCTCGCTATTAGTAAAGTAAGGCTGTCTTTCCAGGGCAATATCTATAATGATGTTGGTATCAAGCAAGACTTTCACAGGTTATGTTTCTCCTTTAAATATTCCCATTTAGCTTGATCTGGATCAAAATCAGGAGGTGCAGGTTGGGTTTTCTCAAACCAGTTTTGCAAAACCTTGATTTTAGTTGGTCTTTTTGGTGTTTCTGGTGCTGGTTCAGTGGTTGGGGTTGTGGTATGATCAAGGGTGTCTGTGGCTGCCCAAACTACAATTTCCACGTTTCCGGGGGGTAAATTCAGGGGTTCGGTAATCAGCAAGTTACCAGATTGATCAATTTTTCCTTTGAGTTTGTATGCTTGCATGATGTTTTTTATGATACTCTGTTTTTATATCATATCATAGTGAACAAAATTCACGCTCTAAATTTGGGTTTAAATCATGATAACTACACTAATCGAACGAGAAGCAGAACCAATTTTAATTAGCGACTTAACCTGGAGAGAATTCAAAGCTGTTGAACAGCTGATCGATCGCCCAGGGTTAAGGTTATCTTTTTTAGATGGAGTTTTGGAGATTAGAAAAATGCCAGGGAAAAAACACGAAACTATCAAAAAACGTATTGCCTCTTTAGTAGAAATTTATTTAGAATTTTTGGGATTAGATTTTACTCCTACTGGTTCTGTCACCCTAGAAAATGAATTTGAAAAGGTTAAAAGAGAAGGTGATGAATCCTATGAATTGGGAGCAAATAGAAAACATCCTGATTTAGTGATTGAGGTGGTTGTTAGTAGTGGGGGAATTAATAAACTGGAAGCATACAAACGGTTACAAATTCCTGAAGTTTGGTTTTGGATGAATGATGAGTTATTGTTTTATAGTTTAGGAAATGATGGTTATGAGGCTGTTAGTAAATCGCAACTTTTACCGAATTTAGATGTAGGTTTATTGATGCGTTGTATTAATACAGAAAATCATGCTCAAGCACTGCGGGAATTTAGAGCAGGGATAAAAATTATTGAATCAACATAACCATATAAAATGCTGATTTTTTCCGCCTATCTAAAGATTATGGGTTAACTTAACAGTTGCAGAATGCCAAGAGTTAAATTCTAAATATTCCATCAAAAGGGAACAAGTCTTTAACCGTTTCATCGCCTCCGTATTATTAGAAGAAAGACGAGCAGATAATATTCCTGCTTGGCAAGGAATTAGGATTATAAGAGAAAGGATTTAATAGCGATATGAATCCTTTAAAAGACAGTATTTTTTGAAAAATGCTCTCATACTAAATCCGTTTATTAAAAACTGATTATTTATTCTCCCCTTTGCCTTTTGCCTCTTGCCTTTTGCCTCTTGCCTTTTGCCTGTCTTGATATGTAGCCTATACTCAACAGATTTAATATTATTCATTCTTAATTCTCCTGACTTGAAAGAGGGTGTAGGGTGTGGGGTGTAGGGAAGGAAACCTCTTTCATCTCTGGTGGTGAAAATTGTTTCATCGGGACTGACTCCTGACTACTGGCTACTGACTCCTAACCAACCAAGACAATTTTTGATTTTTAGAAGAGGTTTATAATCAACAGCTTATCTAGCTGATGGCTGACGGCTGATGGCTTTGATATAGAGGATTAAATGAACATACTAATGGATTGCTAAGGCAATTCTTTCCCAGACAAACAAATTGCAGAATCAAGAAACCTGCTGAACTTGAAAGATTGTTTGATTTGATTAATCACAGACCTCGAAAATACCTTGACTATCAAACTCCCGATGAAGTATTCTACAAACATACTTCAGACTTCTTTGCATTTCAGATCTGAATCGGCGATTTAAACTCAGGGCATTGCATTTTGATTTCCTACATTCATATCTCTGTTATGCAACGCAAAAACATCATAATACATTAAGGATACAGTAGTAAAAAAATTATGAAGGTTAATATTTGAATTAAAATTTTCCAGTTTTGTTGTTTCCTCAAACAACTCCCTGCTTACAAAATCCCAAACTTGGGATTGTTCATTATCTAGACAAAAACTTCTTAATTTCAGAAATAAGTGATTTTGAGAACAAGCTAGAAAATTGTAGCGATTAAAGGAAGGATTACTGTCGATTGCATTTTTACTGGTAGTCTTTATCTTTATCTTTATCTTTATCTTTTTTTGTAAATAACTTCCTAATAAGTTAATGAGAACATTTTGGGAACGCCAAGTTTGATTATTGAAGGGAAGTTGATGTAGTGAGGGAATTTTTCTGATTATTTCGTAATGGATAGGTGATGTATATCTTCTTTGGGCAGACATACCAAATGCTACTTCTAAAAGAGGACGAGTACAAAACAATTCAAATGAGTTTTTTGACCTGACTTGATTTCCAAGCCAGCGTCTCATACGTTCTTGAGTATAGAAGAAGTCTAGTATATCTGCGGGCGGAATACCATCATTGAAGCAATTTTGTACGAATTCATTCAAATATTGTTTAACTAAAAATTGTCCTTCTGTCTTAGCAATTGTCTTAAACTTAAATGTTTGATTAGTCAGATACTTCTGTATCGTGTTTTTTTCATATCCATGCCGTCCCATTAAAAAAGCAGCATCACAATAATTTCCTCTAACAATTTCCCCTCCTCCTCCTCCTAGATATATCGAGGTGTCTTGACTATTCTCTAATTTTGATATTGCGATCAAGTCTGGTGCATACATCAAATTAACCATACCATCAGATTGTTTCATTAAACTTAAACTTATGGTATCCCACATTTCAACTATTTCTCTTTCTATCACTGTCACTATTTGGTGATCAAGAGTCATATTTTGGGCAATTGCTTTAGCAATTGTTGCATCATAACTATCAGGATGTCCATAGGTAAAGTATTCTGCGTTAATTTCGGCTAAATTCAAAATAGTTAGGAGAAGTCGCGTATCTAGTCCCCCTGTTAAGCCACATCTAATCCTTCTGAAATTAGTTTGTAAGATTTCACACATTCCAATTAACCTACTCAATAATAACTCGATATTCGGATACTTTAAGTTGTTTTCTGAATAAGGTTTCTGTTCTGAATAGGTTTTCTGTTTTGGTACTGGTAAATTTATATCAAATTGCCAATGTTGTGCGCTAGGTATAACTTTCACTCCTGAACATAAAGTTCTATCATGTCCAGTCCATCCTAGACAAAGAAATAGATTAACTCCTAGTGAATCAAAAGAGGTCGAGTTAATTACTTTTTGAATTAGACTTACACTATTACTAATTAACCATGTTTTTCCACGATTCCAGTAATAAACTTGATAGAGTCCAAGGTAATCGTTAACAACTTCAATTTTAAGTGGGTGGATAGATATCTTAATAGCGACAAACTTCCCTTCTAAGACTGAAAATATTTCCCGCCAGTGATCATTTAATTCTCTTGCATTCTGAGTATTAAAAGTATTTTGATAATTAACTATTACTCCATCATAAAAAACAACGGTATCCTGATCATAGAAAACATTAGAATTAACAAATGGTTGTGATTCTGGAATATATCCAAATATTGAGCCACTCTCGAATTTACAAGACCATAATTTCGATGAATCTAATGAAGGATAGCTTTTGGATGTTTGAGCAAGTTGATCCAAAACTATATGTTGAATTTTGCTTGATATGTGCCAGCCTATAATAAATAAGTTCATTGGGTTATCCTCTAAATCACAGTAACCGTTTAACCGTTTAGGGGGGAAAAATTATGCTAACATAGAAAGTGGCAAGTGGCAAGGTCTGGCAAGTTCGCAGCTTTCTTTTCACTGATTACTGTTTCTGACAGGGGGACAAGCGAGCTAGAAAACTTGCCAACAAAGGCTTCTGGCTTCTCTCACTGGAAATAGATCTAGCGATTCTAGGCAAAAAGCTAAGGAAAGAATTAGGGGTAGGAGCGAGCTTACTAGGAATTATTATTAATAAGTGAGAGATGGTGCGGCGAACTTTTTCGAGCTAAAACCATGAAAAGCTTGCGATATATGGATTTCAGCCTTCTTGTCCCCCTGTCAGTTACTGATTACTGTTTACTGATTACTGATCACTGAAAAATCAACTCAATAACCAATCTAGATGATTCTGTAAACATTGCTTGAGTTCGTAGCGTTGTTTGATGGTTTCCCTCGCATTTAAACGCAGATTTTGCCACCCCTGGGGATAATTTAACACTTCATCCACGCGATCGGCTATTTGTTGAGGAGAAAAGAAATCCACTAATAAACCATTTTCCCCATCAGTAATTAATTCTCGCACGGGGGGAGTATCGGAACCAATCACCACGCAACCCATGGCCATAGCCTCTAACATTGACCAGGACAGCACAAAAGGACGGGTAAGATAGATATGGGCCGCCGATGCCTGTAAAACCTGTTTATATTGACCGTAGGGCAGAGAACCGGTAAAATGCACCCGGGATAAATCCAAAGAAAGGCTTTCTAACATCAATTGTTTATAGGTTTTGCCGTCCGGTAGAGTTTTCCCATAAGCGACCCGATCCTCACCGACAATCACCACATGACAGTTAGGCCGACGGGCTAAAATTAGGGAAACAGCCGTCATAAATTGGGGAAAACCGCGATAGGGTTCCATTCCCCGGGTTGCATAGGTGACAATCTCCTTAACACCGGATAAATCTAAACCTATCTCTGGAATCACTAACTGCACATCGGGACGGGGACAGAAATAGTCCGTATCGATGCCATCGTGTAAAACTGTCAGTTTCGAGTGAAATTCGCTGGGAAATTGTTGTT
This sequence comes from Microcystis sp. LE19-84.1B, assembly GCF_027531875.1. NCBI lineage: Bacteria > Bacillati > Cyanobacteriota > Cyanophyceae > Chroococcales > Microcystaceae > Microcystis > Microcystis sp. LE19-84.1B. The sequence continues at coordinate 8,481 of NZ_JAPZSR010000178.1, forward strand.
TTTGCCAGATAGTCGGCGATAAACCTCGATCGCAACTGACCAGATCGATGAGGATTGGCGCATTTTTAATTCTAATCCGGGCCTCGGCATCAGCATTAAGGGGATCCGCCGGATCAAAATCAGCATCGGAACCATGGGCATGATAAAACCATTCAAAATAGGCTAAAAACTTAGTTTTCGGGAAAATATCCTTGATAAATAGACCCGGCCCCCAGCCAGAATGTGCATAGACAATATCGGGATAAAATCCTTGATTTTTCAGTTGTTGGCAAACAGCATAAACCGCTTGACCTTGTAAAACCGCACTTTCAAGGGGACGGACATAATGATGGGTTTGGGGAGAAACAGCGCGACTTTCCTTGTAAATAAATTTTTTTACCCCCGCTATCTCTCCCTCTTGCCGGGTAGTGCCGAAAATCACTTGATTTCCAGGTTTTTGAGCTAAAACCGTGATTAAATGGCGAAATTGGGCGGGAAAATTGGAATGAAGGAATAAAAATTTCATCGCGGGTAAAGGTTTAGAAAAAGCGATCGCTAATCGTACATTGTCCCTGAAAACGGATCAGATGATCGCATAATACCAAAGCCATCATCGCTTCCACCATCGGGACGGCCCGGGGTAAAACACAAGGATCGTGTCTTCCTTTGGCTGCCAGGGTGGTTTCTTCCCCGGTGCGCGTCACGGTTTTTTGTTCTTTACCGATAGTCGCGGTGGGTTTAAAAGCGATGCGGATAATAATATTTTCACCGTTACTGATTCCCCCTTGGATACCCCCCGAACGATTGCTAGTGGTGCGAATTTCCCCGTTATCATCGATAAAATACTCGTCATTGTGTTCGCTGCCGGTTAAGAAGGTTCCCGCGAATCCCGATCCGATTTCAAATCCCTTACTCGCGGGTAAGGACATCATCCCCTTAGCTAAATCGGCTTCTAGCTTATCAAAAACGGGTTCTCCTAGACCTTTCGGCACATTTCTGGCTACACATTCCACCACACCGCCGATCGAGTCCTTATTCAGGCGAATTTGGTCGATCAGGGCGATCATTTTGGCGGCCGTTTCCTCGTTGGGACAACGCACCATATTACTTTCCACCTCGTCGAGGGTGACGGTGTTGGGGTCGATGATTGCCTCAATATCTTTAATTCGCTTCACATAACCGATAATCTCGACATTATAGACAGATTTAAGGATTTTTTTAGCGATCGCTCCTGCGGCCACCCGGCCGATGGTTTCCCGGGCCGAGGATCTGCCTCCTCCTTTCCAGTTGCGAATGCCGTATTTTGCTTCGTAGGTGGCATCCGCATGGGAAGGTCGGAATTTCTCGGCCATTTCGTTGTAATCTTGCGAGCGAGCATCCTGATTCCGCACTAAAATAGCGATCGGTGTACCGAGGGTTTTGCCTTCAAAAACGCCCGAAATTATCTCACAAAGGTCATTTTCCCGACGCGGGGTCACGATTCTGCTTTGTCCCGGTTTGCGACGGTCTAAATCGATTTGAATCTCCTCTTCGGAAATTTCTAAGCGCGGGGGACAACCATCGATAACCACTCCTACCCCACCCCCGTGAGATTCTCCAAAAGTGGAAACCCGAAATAGTCGTCCGAAAGTGTTACCCATAATCTCAATATCTATTAAGCCTCAAGGTTTTATTGTACCTGAGCGGTTATCGGTTTTTCGGGAATAGGGGTTGGGGGTTGGGAATTATGAATTATGAATTATGAATTATGAATTGGGTGGTGGGGTGGTGGGGTAGTGGGGAATTTAGCTGAAATTTCCCCATCTCCCTATCTCCCCATCTCCCTAAATCCCTATCTACTGCCTTCAGGTTAAGATTCCCAAAAAAAGGCTATTCTTTACCTTGATATCCCTTGGCGAAAATATGAATTATGAATTATGAATTATGAATTGGGTGGTGGGGTAGTGGGGAATTTAGCTGAAATTTCCCCATCTCCCTATCTCCCTAAATCCCTATCTACTGCCTTCAGGTTAAGATTCCCAAAAAAAGGCTATTCTTTACCTTGATATCCCTCGGCGAAAATTTGATGACTTCCTTGTTGGTTCACACTTATCCTTCTCTTGTCAAGGGTATTTTAATTAAACGTTACAAACGCTTTTTTGCCGATATACAACTGGACAACGGAGAATTAATTACGGCCCATTGCGCTAATACCGGACCGATGACAGATGTATGCGTAGAGGGTCAACCGGTTTATCTTTCCCGTAGTGATAACCCGAAGCGAAAATTAGCTTATACCTGGGAGATGATTCAACTGGGGGAGACTTGGGTGGGAGTTAATACCAATCTTCCTAATCAGGTGGTGAAAAATGCCCTGTTGGAAGGTGTTTTTCCCGATTTGGTCAAAAATGACACCGAAGTGCGATCGGAAGTGGCCTACGGTCAAAATAATGGCAGTAGAATTGATTTTTTGTTGACCCATGGTGATAATTCCCTCACCTATATCGAGGTTAAAAATACCACTTGGAATCAGGGAGAAACGGCACTTTTTCCCGATACTGTCACCACGCGAGGACAGAAGCATTTACAGGAATTAATGGCTTTATTGCCGGCAGCGGAAGCGATTATGCTCTACTTTATCAATCGCGGTGATTGTGACCGATTTGCTCCGGGGGATAGTAAAGATGCTAAATACGGGCAGTTATTGCGTCAAGCAGTGGCTAAAGGAGTCAAGGTTTTACCCTGTCGCTTCCAAGTGACACCCACGGGAATTTATTATTTAGGTTTAGCAGAATTGCAACTGTGACACCAGTGGTTTAGAGGGGCCAGCTTTTGACAAAATCCCCCAGACCGCAACTGACCTTGAAAAGCTTAGAGACACAGTTACCTGTGCCTCTGCTGGGGATTTTTGTCGATACATATTTGAGGTAATTTGTCAAGGTTTTTGATAACTAATTCCGTGGCGCATTTTCTCTAATTTCTGTTGCACCTGAGCATCGAGAGAATGGAATAAAAAACGCCCTTTGGGACTTTGAGAAGAACTCTGGGATTTTCTCAGACGACGACCGGTTAAATCCACCTCGATTTCCAGACGTTGAGCGGAAATCCACTGGGCCCCATAACCCATAACGGTCATTTTTTGGGCATTATCAGAAGTAGCGACGATAATCCGTCCGATAGCTGGGGCGCGATCGTGCCAAAAATCGGCACAGGTTTTCTCGATATAGGTGTCGGCGGTTTGAGCGTGAGCGGTAAAATAAACCGATAAATGGTTAGTGTAGCGTTCCTGGCTGCCGGGGGTATCTTGAAGGTAGGAATCGAAGACGATTTGGGTTTGATAACCCTGATGGTGGGTGTAACCGATTAGGGTTTCAATTAACTTGTCTCGCGCCGGTTCGAGACCGTGGCGATCGCTAATTTTTTTCAGGGACGGCCAGGCGCCGATGACGTTGTAGCCGTCAACCAGCAGAAGGGAACGATCAGAAGAATTAACCATGGCTTTGAGAGTAATTGGTGTAGCATTAAGGGCAGTTCTAAAAAACAGCATCTTAATGATATTAACAAAAAATTTAAGATTCTACTGCCGCACTTGCCAATAATCTCGCTTTTAATTCTAGGGGATTTCCCTGATCCGCTACCTTGCCACCCTCTAACAAAAATGCTCCATCGCTGTAATCCAATTCATCAAGGCGATGAGTCACCCAAAGGGCTGTAATACCTCGGTTTTTGACCAATTTCTGCACTTGAGAGACTAATTCTAACTGAGTATCCCCATCCAAAAGGGCGGTGGGTTCATCAAAGAGCAAAACCTCGCAATGACGAGCTAAAGCCCCCGCAATGGCGATTCTTTGCTTTTGTCCGCCACTGAGAGCATAGATCGGTCGTTTTTCCATTTCTAATAAATTCACCGCCCCTAGGGATTCCCGCACTCGCGCCCGAATTGCCGGCGTGGATAAACCCTCGGATACCAACCCAAAGGCCACATCTGCCCCCACTGTTGGCATAACTAACTGATGGTCGGGATTTTGAAAAACAAAACCGAGGGGGTTAGGTATCTCTATTTCCCCGCGACTAGGTTTTAATAATCCCGCTAAGAGCCGCAGCAGGGTTGATTTACCGCTGCCATTTGTCCCCAACAACATCCAAAATTCCCCTCTGGGAACTTGCAAAGAGCAGCCATTTAATACTGATTTCCCATTCGGCCAGCTAAACCAGATATCTTTTACTTTTATAGTCATGAATTATTAGCCTTTTCAGTTATCAGTTATCAGTTATCAGTTATCAGTTATCAGTTAAGCTAAGACTTATGGTTCTTCGGTTTGTGTTATGCAATGGACGGGAGCATAAGGGGTGTAACCCTTATATAGAAAGGCATTTGGCGATTTTTGTCAATTGTTTTTGATCTAGAGCGAACTAATCAATTAAGTCTCTTACCAGATAAGGATTTAGTCGATTTATGCCCCCCTATCGAACCATACCAAGTAACGAAGAGCCAGACTATTTAAACCGCTTATTCTTAATGATCAGCCGAATCTCCTCCACCCCCCCTTGCCCCCCCGACCCCCCCGATGTCGGGGGGGCAGGGGGGGTGGGGGGTTGGGGGGGTTGCCCCTTGCCTATTGCCTCGTCTCAACAAGCAATTTAAATTAAGTAGGGAGGCACAATTATTTGTAGGATGGGTTAGCGGTAGCGTAACATAATCGGGCGTTGGGTTTCATACTTCAACCCAACCTACGTTCATCTTATATTTAATTCCACCCACCTACTTATGAACAGCTTATCAGTTATCAGATTTGAGTTTTGAGTTTGGAGTAGAAAGTGTTATGTAGGCGGTTGCCGTTTTCTTGTCACTGATTACTGATTACTGCTCACTGATAACTGATGAAAGAACTATTCTGTGGCTAAAGCGACAAACCCCGGCGCTCTGCCGGTGGAGGCAGCCCCGGATTTTTGTGACACAATCACCGCACTGATTTGATCGCTAAAAACCGCCACCTTTTTATCGGTTTGTTTTTCGCAGGTTAATTCTAATAATTCGGGATTCGGCGATCGCATAGCGTTAAGAATTGTTTGATACAAAGCGTCTGCTCCTGCTTCTTCCTTGCGCTGCACGGAAATGGGGATGGGGGAGAGTTTCAGGGTAATATCGATCGAATACATAGTTTAGCGTTCCCTTCCAAAAAACAAGTCAAAAACCATTGTATAGCAGGGGTTGGGTGTTGGGGGTTGGGGTATTAGGGTTTTGGGGTATTAGGGTTTTGGGGTATTAGTTGAAATTCCCCGGCATTGCTGAATCAAGATATGAATCCTAATTCTGCACATATCCGCAAGTTAGTTTAGTCTAGGAGTTACGCACTGTACAAATTCACCATGATGTGTATGAACGAAAATCCGTCGTTTCAGACTTTTGGCGATTAACTTCTGCTCGATAGCGATCGCTGAAAAGTCATCAAAAAATCACGTTAAAATGCCCGAAACCCATACCTCATATTTGGTCGATCCTGTCAATGCGTAAGTCCTATAGTCCTAGGTTTTGAAAATTGCCTAGGAGGTGATTCATACTTAAAATCAGCAACGCCAAAATAGTTTGTAGGTTGGATTAAATGTCTTGAAGCACAACACCCGATCATAGAACTCCACACAATTAATTATAATCATCCCATAAGGGATATTTTGTTGGGTTTCGTTCCTCAACCCAACCTACAAAAACGGCGATCGCACTACCTTCTAGCTGACTTGTCCCCCTCTCAGGTTAAATACTCCATACCAATGATGTATTGCTAACCACCCGACTGATAACAAACCTGCTAAACTCAAGGTTAAACCACTAAAGGGAATTAATAATGCAAATACTGGTAAAATTGCTCCAGCAATAGTACAAATAATGGCGGCTAAAGCAGCGTGACGATTTGCACCTAAACCATAGATGAAACCGAGTAAAATCAAGGATATGATCAACCAAGCTATTTCTGCATTCATTACTCGCGCCAGATAGGTTAAAGTTAATAAGCAAGCAAAGAAAATACCCGCAGCAATCGCCAAATTTTTTAAACTCATGGGTAGGGACAAATATAAAAGCAATATCCACCACAAAAATAAGGCTGGTGCTAACAGTAATAACCGGGGCATAATCCCAGTTTTTCCTATTGGTTTGGTGGCAGTAAATACACCAAAGGGATTTCTTACAGAAACATTCTCATCGAATATCCAAGTAAATTGGGTACTGTCACCATCACTTTTAATTTCATGAGGAACTATCCCACTAGCAAAATCAGCATTTCTAAAATTAGCAATTGTTGTGAGGCGAAATTGAGAAAGTAATTGATCAGTGGCATTATAAACCCAACGTGGTCCACCTTGTGCTTGATAGCTAACTTTAATTGTGGTTTCTTGTCCTGTTTCTAACTGCAAAGGAAACCCATAATCTCCAGGGTTTATTTGTTTTAATCTTGTTCCATCTCTTTCTACTTTATAACTAGAAAGTAAGGAGTATCCTAAGGGTGGTGGTGCTTCAAAGAAGAAACTATTAACATCACTTAGTGAATTGACAATTTTATAATCAGCAGTGTAATCTATAAGATAAATGGCACTGCGACTTTGCACGTTTACACTTTGGTCAATTTTAACTTGAATGTTTGAACCTGCTACGTTTAAATAGCGAGTAACTTTTTGTTTATCTGTCACCTTGACTATTTTGCCGTTAACTTGAGTAGTATAGCTGTAAGGTTCTTCGACGATGTAACGCACTTGGGGCGCAATTTGTTCTAATTTATCACCTGCGACACTTTCCGCTACTTGTGCTACTTTTGCTTGTTCCCAGTAATGGTAACGGTTGCTTAAAGTAGAAGTGAGGAAAAATCCCGTAACTACTAAAATTAAAATTAGGGCTAAATGTTGTAGTTCTTTGAGAAGTTGGGAATAACGAATCGACCATTCCCCAAAGAAAATAGCTTGTTCGCTGGTGTTGCGTCTCAGAGAAAAACTGATGAGAGCGATCGCAACTCCCAAAGCTACAATTAAAAACGCAAACAATAGTGAACCTTGAATTAGTTGCGTACCAAACTTGATTAATTCCTCAGGATGTGTTAAATCTGGTAATCCTGGAATACCTTGAGCAATAGGAGACATAGGTAAATATGTAGATGTTCAGATATTGAAACAACTTGACAGATATAATTTCCAAAAGTTTCTGCAAAAATACTAGGAAAACATTGTTAATATTTTAGAAGTCAGGAGTCAGTCCTGATGAAAAAATTTTCACCCCCACAGATGAAAGCAGTAAATGTGTTCATAACCGATACCTAATTTCTAGGCTGACCAGAATACAAAATAATTATGACATGAATAGATAAGGGGAGCGCTAACAAATCTTGGTGCGTTCCCAGGAATTTATTGACGGAGTAATTAGGCGTTTTCGTGGGGAACGCACCCTACAGCTACAGCGATGGCTAATCTTGGTAATGATAGCGACAGGAAATAATTGTTAGATAATGATCATCGACAACATAGACAAGACGATTAGCTTCATCCGTACGGGACCAAAAACCTGACAAATTCTCTCTCAAGGGTTCAGGTTTACCGATTCCTTCAAAGGGATTGGATAGAGTATCTTGGATGAGCAGATTGATTCTTTTCAGGGTTTTCTTGTCCTGAGATTGCCAATAAAGATAATCTTTCCATGCTTTACTACCCCAAGCCAACTTACGCATCGATTAAATCATGTTCTTGTGTTTTACCTGCTTGATATTCTGCGATCGCTTCTTGCAAATGTTGAGCATTAGCCGGAGATTTTAAGAGATAAACTGTTTCCATCAGACTGTCATAATAACTTTTAGACATGATAACAACATCTTCTGTATCTCCTCTGACAATGAAAGTACAGTTTTTATCATTGGCTACTGTATCTATTACAGATTTAAAGTTTTTTCGGGCTTCACTAAAGTTGACAATGTTGACGCTCATCAGAGTTGTACATGGTTAAGTACAATTGTCATTATAGTTCTGTCCAAATCTGGTCGGCAAAACCCAAAGGCTTCGGGGAACGCACCCTAAAGATGCGATCGCTTGCTCAAAGTCCATAATCTTGGTGCGTTCCCAGGAATTTATTGGCGGAGTAATTAGGAATTGCATCAGGGAACGCACCCTACAATATCTGCGATCGCACTATGGATCGCAGCGGAATTGCCGTCCAGTGCAGCGCATTGTTGGGAGTCCATAAGTCTTTTGATCAGATCATTACTCATTAGAATTGCTTTTTGGTGATCATTTTGTGCAATACTAATTACTTCTTCAGCATCTTCATCACTGATCATTTCAAATTGTTTCTGGCTTGGACATAGGCAATCATTCAAATCCCTTGGTTCAAACTTGTCTAATTCATCACCATAACTTCGTTTATTGATTTTTATTATTTCCTGTCCAATATCACTGAGCAAATACACAAATAATTTATTAATACATTGTTCTCCGAATTTATTTGGATAAAAGGAATGAAAGCAGGTAAAATTTATTGCTGTTGTGAAATTGCGTATTACTTTTAACCTGCCCCTGCTAAAGACACCGAATAAAATTGGAGCCGGTTTTCTCTTTTCAATTTTGTACCAGGTGTTCCTTGTTTTTGTAAGATACCTCCCATGGTATCCCAATTTTTCGCCTTCTTTTATGTAATTTTGTATTTCAGAGTTGTCGTGGTCTTTTACATCTAAACAATGGACTGGCTTATCCTCATTGTATAGTATATTAAAATCATGCTCAGTAAATACTGCTTTGCGGATTTGAGAGCTTTTTGTAATACACTTACAAATATTGTTATCACTCAACTTCCGTTGCTCAATTTTTGATTTTTTTAACGCAAAAAATTCATTTGCGCCAGTAGCAATACCTCTCGTAAACGTACCGTATAGGGACAACTTACAGAAGCCATTTGGAGATACTTGTTCAGTGAACAATGATGAAATAATAGGTGTCCACTTTTGGTTGTATGGTAAATTCGATGGTTCGATTTCCCACTGATAGAATTTACTAATATCAGATATTTTATCTATTTCATCACTTTTTTTGATCTGTAAAATTTTAATGGTTTCTTTTTTTCCGTCATTTTTACAAAGAAGCACACAAACAGTTGTAGTTGCATCTGGGAAAATTTCTTTTTCATTGGCAAAGATTATTATTTGCTTCAATAAATGATTTTCGAGGAGACTTTTTTTGATTTCTTTTCCGTAGCCAGTATTAAAAAACTCAAAAGGCATAATATACGCCAAGTTACCATTAATTTTAAGTTCTCTTAAAGACTTGACAAGGAATACGGAAGATATATTAGAATAACCGATAAGTTTCTTACCTATTTTTTCTTCAATTTTTGGCAATATATCATGACGCTTAAGAAATTTCTGAAATCGCATATATGGTGGATTACAAATGATACCGTCAAATTTTTCAGTTTCAGCTTCGAGGTAATCACTATTGATAACTCTCAAATAAGGACTGTCACCCTTAGGATTAAGAAACTCAAATATATTTCTATCAATCTCATATCCAATGAAATGTACTTGATTACCTGAAGGTATTTTTATTGCTTCATCATAAAAAACGCCTAAGCCAAACGCTGGGTCTAATACTGTTTCCGGATTATCTTTTAAAACCCACTGTACCATGAGGCGAGCAACGCACATAGGTGTAAAAAACTGACCGTAATCCTTCCTATGATTAAGTGGAGTTTCAGCTATATATTTTAACTCACGCATTAATAACATCTCTTAGAAATATTTTATTATCAAGGTATCCCTTACCGCCTGCAAAAGTCACATAAAAAAGCAGACGACCCCTATCTAATTCTTTCAGAGCCGATTTATGTTCAGGCATATCAATTTTTCCAAGGACTTCTTTCCCAATTTGCACATTGATCTTGATCGTAGTTTTGCCTTGATTTTTTACATCTCTTTCTATTGAAAAATTATTTCCATCATTGTTATCGTTTGAAACCAGTGCTAAAATATCTTTAAATGATATTATATATGCCTTGTCAAAAAATACTTGTAGATAAAAATGCTTGACATTATATTTCTGAATCCACCTGTTGACCAAGGCAACATCTTCAATTTTTGGGGTAATGCCCAAATAATCGCGCTTGTGCAGTATTTTTATATTTTCTTTGAGATTCTTCAGTAATTCAGTTAGATTTCTTAACTCTTTTGTTGATGACCATGACGGACAACGAAAGTCTAATTCTCTAAAGGTGTCATCTGTAGCATTTGACATTAGATTGTAAATTGTCTGGTTTTTTCGCATTAATAGATCACCAAGGTCGGTATTGATTATGTCTTGTCTAATTTCTTCGCATTTTTTAATGGCCCGATCTTGTCTGTCCCGCATGAATGCCGCATATTTGTCTGCTAAAAAAGAACTTGATCTTACTTCAATCGCAGCCACAGCCTGTCTTATATGCTGATCATTTTTAATGTCAATACTTCCATCCGGAAAGTCTCTGACCTTAAATATCAAGATATCTGGCCTCTTACCTATGGCATTAAGTTCACTCTGATATTCCATATAGAAATCAGCAAATCCATCATCACCTGCGGCTATTGATTCGGAACGCCCATATTTAACAGCAAAATAATCACCAGAATATTCATTGACTGCCTTAAAGACGATTGTTTCAGCCCAATCACCCTGTTCCTTGTTTGTGAGAAATTCGGAGTTAGCCATTGTTGGGGGCTTTCCAGTCATTTGTATTTCAGTATCAATCTCAAGTGGTGATTGCTTTATCAGGTTCAGAATATCATCTTTGTACATGAATTCTCCTTCTTGTTCAGCCCAGCCATCAATTATACCGCCTCCTGCGGTCGAGCAACCCCCTCTATTATAGTATCCCACTTCCATCGGTCTAACACCCCCTAAATAAAACCTAAATACCGCACTGCGGGGTTTAATCACCTCAATTTAGGGATAATTACCGCACAGAGGGGTCTAGCATTCCGCTCAAGACGTGAAGACGACAATACCAAGCAATTGAGGCGGCATATCTCCCCAAATCCCCATCTCCCCCCGCAACGCGCACGAAGTGGTCTCCCCCCGCAACGGCGGTTCGACAAGCTCACCGTCCGCTCGACTGAGCGTTCGACAAAAGCTCACGCCGAAGTCTTTGCCGAACGTCGCGCAGCAAGTGGTCTGCCGAAAAAATTTTAGATTTTTTTAAGATCGACCTAAAAAATCTTGGCCATTTTTCCCAATATAGTGTAAGTTAAGAAAAGTAAAGATTTCTCACAATTCTTCTACACATCTGCTGGCCTGCTCGGATAGATGGAGAAGAGAGCGCGGAATCTTAGCAATAATATACATTTTTCGGAGAAAACCCCCATGACCATTGCTGTCGGACGCGCCCCAGAAAGAGGGCTGTTTGATGCTCTCGATGACTGGCTCAAAAGAGACCGTTTCGTCTTCATCGGTTGGTCTGGTTTACTACTCTTCCCCTGCGCCTTCATGGCCCTAGGTGGA
>NZ_JAPZSR010000359.1:0-9800 GCF_027531875.1 Microcystis sp. LE19-84.1B
ACTGTAAAAAAACGATATTCTCCCCCTAAAAAATCGCAAAAGAAAGCATCCTAACTCTACTTTTTGCTTCAAGATTTTTGATTTCAGCTATTTTCATAAAGCTGGATTATTTTCGGCTGACTTTTTTAGTCTAAACTACAGAGCAACCCTTTGGGGTGTTAACTTCTTAAACAATTCATCTAAGGTAGTGTTGAGCGCACCGTGATGATTAGGATTACTGCTATGGTTATGCCGGTTGTTTTTGTGATCAAGAAACCCGCTTTCTTGAAGAAAGCGGGTTTCTTCAAGAAAGAAACCCGTTTTCTAATCTCTTAAGCCGCTAAACTGAGAATAGCTGCTTGTCTGGACTCTCATTTCTCAGATTGTAAAATAATGCAAATTTATCTTGACTATAGCGCCACTACCCCCACTCATCCCCAAGTGATCGAGCGGGTTGCCACTATTCTGCGGCATCATTGGGGCAATCCCTCCAGTTTACACAGTTGGGGACAGGATACGGCGACAGTCATCGAAATGGCCAGAGAACAGGTAGCAGGGTTAATTAATGCCAATCCAGACCAGATTATCTTTACTTCTGGCGGCACAGAAGCCGATAATTTAGCGATTATCGGGGTTGCTCAACAGTATAACCGCCCCCGTCATATAATTATTTCTAGTGTGGAACATTCGGCGATCGCTGAACCCTGTAAACAATTAGAGCAGCAAGGTTGGCAAATTACTCGTCTTCCCGTCAATCGTCAAGGTAGAGTTAATCCTTTAGACCTAAAAGCCGCAATTCAAAGCGATACGGTCTTAATTTCCATTATTTACGGACAAAGTGAGGTGGGAACCCTACAACCGATTGAAGAATTGGGCAGCATTGCCAGAGAAAGGGGTGTTCTTTTTCACACCGATGCGGTGCAGGTGGCGGCAAGATGCGATATTGATGTGCGGAAACTGCCCGTAGATTTATTATCTCTTTCTAGCCATAAAATTTATGGAATGCAAGGATCGGGAGCTTTATACATCAGAGCGGGTGTCGATATTTTACCATTACTGCGGGGCGGTGGTCAGGAAAAAGGTCTGCGATCGGGAACCCAAGCCGTACCAGCGATCGCTGCTTTTGGTTTAGCGGCCGAATTAGCCCAAAAAGACTTAATTAGCGAAAAAATGCGTTTAATAGCCCTGCGAGATCGATTATTTGACCTCTTAGCCGATTATCCTTATCTGCTGCCCACAGGGAACCGATTCTATCGTTTACCCCACCACGTCAGCTTTATTGTCCGTCCCGACGATGACAGTCACATCACGGGAAAACAGCTAGTTCGTCAGCTTAATTTAGCAGGAATCGGCATTAGTTCCGGATCCGCCTGTCATAGTGGCAAACTTTCCCCCAGTCCAATTTTAAAAGCTATGGGCTACAGCGATCGAGAAGCATTAGCGGGAATTCGTTTAACCCTGGGAAGGGACACCAGCGCAGCCGATATCGATTGGACGGCGCTTGTATTAAAACAAGTGATCGATCGCTGTTTATCTGCTTTAATTGTGAGCAAGAGTTAGTTTATGCCTCAAATTGCCCTTCAATCAAGATAATTTCGCCAAAATCGGGAATCCATGCCACCCAACGGCCCTGATCCTGTTCACAGAGTAGTAGTGCTTCATCAAAGCTGTATGGAGAGGGAAGCATTCTGAGTTGTACCCATGTATTCGCTTGGGGACAGGTAACAACGGCAGTAGTGCGAGATTGTAGTAAGGACATACACAGATCACCCTGATAATTCTGTATCTAAATTTACAAAAAAAACGATGACTGTGGATAACTTTGTTTTAAATCTTTACCTTTTCATTGGTAATTTGAGAAAAAATCTCTCTTTCTTGCCCACGGTTTTCGACTACCAATCCTAGTTAGGGTTTGCTGAATAAATGTGAAATATAGACGAGGTAAGGGTTTTAGGGTTCTGTTTCGCTCCCACAGATGCAAGATTTTGAGAGAATCGTGGTTCAAAACCTTGCGTCTTCATCGGCCCGCGTCCTGTAGGGGCGAAGCATTCGGGCAATAACCTATCGCTGAAACCGGAGATTTTCTAACCGAATGCTTCGCCCGTACTTTTTCAGCCAATCCTAGTTATGATCATTATTGGTAAATGATAGTTGATAACTGGTAATGGTAAGTTCTTTCCCTCGCACCTATAAAATCGCCGTCATCGGTGACGTTCACGACCAATGGGAAATAGAAGATAATTTAGCACTAGAAGCTTTACAAGTGGATTTAGCCCTATTTGTCGGCGATTTTGGCAATGAATCCCTAGAAATTGTCGGCCGGATTGCTAGTTTGTCCTTACCAAAAGCCGTTATTCTCGGTAATCACGACGCTTGGTATAGTGCCACCTCCTGGGGACGAAAAAAATGTCCCTACGATCGCGATAAAGAAGATCGTGTCACCGCCCAGTTAGAATTATTAGGGGTTGCTCATGTGGGTTACTCAAAACTAGACCTACCCAGTTTAGAGCTTTCGATTGTTGGGGGTCGTCCCTTTACTTGGGGAGGTTCCGAGTGGAAAAATGGAGAATTTTTTCAAGAACGCTATAATATCAGCAGTTTTGCCGAATCTACTGCCAAAATTATCGCTAATATTCAAGATACTGCCTATAATAACCTGATTTTTTTAGGTCACAATGGTCCGGCTGGACTGGGAAAGGAAGCGGAAGCTATCTGTGGTCGCGATTGGCGACCTTTGGGAGGGGACCACGGGGACCCGGATTTAGCAGCGGCCATCGCACAAGCACAGCTATTAGGAAAACAGGTTCCTCTCGTCAGTTTCGGTCATATGCACCACCGTCTCCGTCATACTACTTCCCGTTTACGCAATCCCGTGGTCACTTCCGAGATGGGAACTGTTTATCTGAATGCTGCTAGTGTTCCTCGCATTCTCCACTCTGATAGGGGTAAATCTCGCAATTTTTCCCTAGTCACTCTTGAAGAAGGTCTAGTCACAGAAGCATCTTTAATCTGGTTGAACGATAATTTCGAGATTATCAGCAATAGAAAACTTTATCACTTCGGGTCATCAATCGATCGCCTATCTCCCCAATCTTGTTATTCTTAAGTTACATCTCCCCACACCCCACACCCCACACCCCACTTCCTATAGATAGTTAATTTTTTGAGCGATTAGAGGTAAAGCAAGAGCGATAGCAACACTAACAATCATACCGATAAAAGCTTTCAAGGCATCCCCTAAAACCAATTTACCCGTGGCGGCTAAATTAGGGTTTTCTCTGGTTAAAGTCAGAGAAATTTCTCGACCTCCTAATAAACCTAAAAATACCCAAGTGGTACTCATGGGAATATGATTATAGCCAACGAAAAACAGTAAAATTAAGCCATAAATTAAGTTAATAATTGTTGCAGAACGCGGATCATGGGCGTTAGTTTTGCTAGTGACAATTTTCTCGATTTGACCACCATGATTAATAAAAATGATGGTTTGCAGGAGTAGCATAACTGTTAGAGATAAAACTAACCATGTTGCCGCTAACTGTCTGGGAAGATAGGCGAAAATATTAGCAAAATCTTGCATTAACCATTGACTCCAGAGAAACCCAGTAGATAACCACTGTAAAACTACCCAGATTTTTTGAGGTTCTTTATTAACTGTTTCTAGGAAAAAGTTTTCTAATTGATAAATAATTCGATAGATTACTAACCCCACTATAACAGCAATAGCATAACCCCAAGCGGATTTAATTAACATTTCATCTAGAGATTGGGGAGCAAAAACTGTTAAAACCAAAAAGGTTGTACTCACAGGTATTCCCCAAGTGGTGAGAATTAAAATTGCTAGGGGAGGAACGATATAAATCCAAGTAAAATTTTCTGGGAAGGGAATCATTTCTAGTCGATTATAAGCCACATCTCCCTGATTAATATACCAACCAGCGATAAAAATCGAGGCTAAGATTATACTGGAATACAGCCATAAAATCCACCAGGGACGTTCTTCATTGGCACTTAAAAAAGTACCTAAAGTCTGTAGGGAATCGTTGGCAACGATTGCATAAGCTGATAGAATAAAGCCAGCAATCATAAAAAAATTACTCATAGACAAGTGAAAAAAATAAAACTTAAAGTAATACAAATCCTGTTCAAACAGTAGAGAAAAGCGCAGAGGTAGGAGAGCGGGAAGTGGGGAAGTGGGGAAGTGGGGAAGTGGGGAAGTGGGGGAATTTCAACTAAAACCCTAACACCCTAACACCCCAACACCCCCCGCAATGCGCAAGCAGTGACCACCCTATCTTCTGAATCCTGACAACTGTATCCCCATCAATATAACTGCTATAACTGCTTAATTTTGCTTTAAAAAATCCCTAGCTAAATAGAAAGCGGCTAAACTACCAGAGACAGTAATTTCCTGGGGATTAATTTCCTGTAAAGGTCGCAGAATAACTTCAATTTCCTCGGTAACATCTAACTTTTGTTGACCTGTGGGGGTAGCATTAAGAGCCAAAAAAATATGAATTCTGTTAGTATCTTTAACAGGATTATCGTACAAAACAGCCAAAGCTATTAGAGAATCACTTTGATAACCAGTTTCCTCCTCAAATTCCCGACGCGCTGCTGCGGTAATATTATCTTCACCCGCATCCACTGCTCCAGCGGGAAATTCCAATAAAATTTCCTTAACTCCGTGACGATATTGACGGACAAAAACTAATTGATTATCCCCAGTAACTGGAACAACTAACACAATTTCAGGACGAATATTAACGAAATAATCATCGATAACTTTTCCAGAGGATAACTTCACCGCATCTTGACGGACTTGACACCAACGATTCTGAAAAACTAGCTCAGATTTAACAATTTGCCATTTTTTTAAATTAGTCATCGATAATCCTGTTATAATTGCAGTGAAATTACTAAACTCTTTCTCAGATAATTATAGCTATCTAGGGACTATTCCTGATAAAATTAAATTTTATACTCCCATCTCCCATGTCGTTAATTCAATGGTATCCCGGTCATATTGCCAAAGCGGAAAGAAAACTCAAGGAACATCTTAAACTCGTGGATGTGGTCCTAGAAGTGCGCGATGCTCGCATTCCCTTAGCTTCCCATCATCCGCAGGTGGACGATTGGATTGGCAATAAACCGCGCTTATTAATCTTAAATCGTCTCGATATGATTCCCGAATCTGCCTATCAACAATGGGTAACATGGTTTAAAAGTCAAGGAAAAACCGTCTATTTTACTAACGC
This sequence comes from Microcystis sp. LE19-84.1B, assembly GCF_027531875.1. Taxonomy (NCBI): domain Bacteria; kingdom Bacillati; phylum Cyanobacteriota; class Cyanophyceae; order Chroococcales; family Microcystaceae; genus Microcystis; species Microcystis sp. LE19-84.1B. Next base: position 5,238 of record NZ_JAPZSR010000359.1, read on the forward strand.
TAAACAGGGAGAAAGAGTTAAAGCAATTATCAAAGCGGCGGAAAAAATTGGCGATGAAATTAACCAAAAACGTCAAATAAGAGGAATGTTACCGCGTCCAGTGCGTGCCGTGGTGATTGGGTTTCCCAATGTGGGCAAATCTGCCCTGATTAACCGTTTATTAGGGCGAAAAGTCGTCGCCAGCGCCCGCCGGGCCGGAGTAACGCGACAATTACAATGGGTGCGAATTTCCGACACCTTAGAATTATTAGACGCGCCGGGGGTGATTCCTTCCCGTTTAGAAAATCAAAAGGATGCGGTGAAATTAGCTATCTGTGAGGATATTGGGGATGCTGGTTATGATAACCAAAGGATAGCGGCGGCTTTTGTCGATTTATTAATAGAATTACAGTATGAAGGACTTTTACAATCTCGTTATGGGTTGAATACTCTAGACATGACCGGGGAGGATTTTATCGAAAAATTGGCCGATCTCAAATATCAAGAAGATAAAGAAAGGGCAGCCATGCAGTTACTCAATGATTTTCGTAAGGGAATAATCGGGGCTATCCCGTTAGAATTGCCCCCTTCCTCTTGAAATCGCCTGTTTTTAACTCAATAGTTAATTACCCAATTTGTCAAAATTACCGCCTGTTAGTCCACTGAGCTGCCGATAAGATTAAAGAAATCGGTAAAGTTGCGGGATCGATCGAACTGTGAAGGAAGATAGGGGATAAACGACAGAGATAACAAAGACTATGGGCAAACCGACTGGCTTTATCGAATTCCTGCGTGAACTTCCCTCCGAACTTACCCCCCTTGATCGCCTTCATAATTGGGATGAGTTTCATCTTCCCATGGCCGAAGATAAACTCCGCAATCAGGCTGCCCGTTGTATGGATTGTGGTACACCATTTTGTCACACGGGAACCCTAATTAGTGGCATGGCCAGTGGTTGCCCGATTAATAACCTGATTCCCGAATGGAATGATTTAATCTATCGAGGATTGTGGCGAGAAGCCCTCGATCGCCTCCATAAAACCAATAATTTCCCCGAATTTACCGGTAGAGTCTGCCCCGCTCCCTGTGAGGGTTCCTGTGTTCTCGGTATTCATAATCCCCCCGTTACGATCAAAAATATTGAATGTTCGATTATCGACAAAGGTTGGGAATCCGGTTGGATTACTGCCAATCCCCCCGCAATCCGTACCGGCAAAAAAGTGGCTGTGATCGGTTCCGGACCTGCTGGATTAGCGGCTGCCGACCAGTTAAATAAAGCTGGTCACTGGGTGACGGTTTACGAACGGGCCGATCGCCCCGGGGGCCTGTTGATGTACGGTATCCCCAACATGAAGTTAGATAAGGAAGAAGTGGTTCTGCGTCGTCTCCAGATGCTCGAACAGGAAGGGGTAAAAATGGTCTGTAACACGGAAGTGGGTAAGGATATCAGCAGCCAAGACCTATTAAACGAATATGATGCCGTGGTTATCTGTACCGGAGCCACCAAACCCCGGGATTTAAACATCGAAGGTCGCCAATTAAAGGGTATTCACTTCGCCATGGAGTTTCTCACCGCTAATACAAAAGCACTATTAGACGGACAACCCGGGGAAGATTTTATCTCGGCTGCGGGTAAAGACGTGGTAATTATCGGCGGTGGCGACACGGGAACCGACTGTGTGGGGACTTCCCTGCGTCATAACTGCCATAGCGTCACCCAATTAGAAATTATGCCGCAACCGCCCCGAGAACGGGCTGCCGATAATCCCTGGCCCGAATGGCCGAAAATCTACCGTCTGGACTATGGACAAGAGGAAGCGGCCGCACGTTTTGGCGATGACCCCCGGGTTTATACCACCACGGCGACTAAATTCGAGGGGGATAGCCAGGGTAACGTCACAGGGATTCACACGGTACAAGTGGAATGGCAACGCAACGAAAAAGGACAGTTTATCCCCCAACCAGTGGCAGGAACAGAAAAAGTCATCCCGACGCAATTGGTTCTATTGGCCATGGGATTTTTGGGACCAGAACAGCCTTTACTCGATGATTTAGGCTTAGAAAAGGATGCCCGCAGCAATATCAAGGCCGAACACGGTCAATTTGCCACTAGCTTACCGAAAGTCTTTGCAGCGGGGGATTGTCGTCGTGGTCAAAGTTTGGTGGTTTGGGCGATTAATGAAGGCCGCGGGGCCGCCAGGGAATGCGATCGCTTTTTGATGGGGGCGACGGATTTACCGTAAACCAGTAGTTACTCCCACCATTGTCCTGACTTGCTGGGGGTGTTTTCCCCTCGTTATCGTCAGGGACAAAAAGAGGCCTCAGCCATAGCCATCAAAACCCAACCGCGAGTCAAACCTTCTCAATCTGAAGAGGAGGAGGAGCGAGGAAACAATTGTCCCTATTGCCTATCCGCTCCCTGTTTAAACTGTTGCCACCGATGAATCAAGCACCACCTGTTCATTGGTGGGTAACTCCAGACAATAACCCGCACCGTAAACGGTTTTAATATAGCGAGGGTGGCGGGGATCGGGTTCTAGTTTCGTTCTCAAATGGCGAATATGAACGCGAATAGTCTCGATATCATCATCGGGATCATATCCCCAGACTTCCTTGAGAATATCACTAGGGGAAACGGTTTGACCGTGACGTTGGAGAAGACAGTGGAGTAACTCAAATTCTAGATGGGTTAACTTGACCACACTTTCAAACCAGACCGCCTCAAAACGTTCGGGAACCAGGGTTAAAGGTCCAAAACTGAGTATTTCTGAGTGTTTAGCGGCTTGGGGAATGCGATCGGTGCGTCTAAGGAGGGCGCGCACCCTAGCTAACATTTCCTCCACCTCGAAAGGTTTGGTCAGGTAATCATCGGCACCGGCGTTAAAACCTTCCACTTTATCTTGGGTTTGTCCTAAGGCTGTGAGCATCAAAATCGGGATGTCGGACGTGCGTTCATCTCGTCGCAAACGCTGACAGACGGTAAAACCATCGACTTTGGGCAACATTAAATCCAGCATGATTAAATCGGGTTGTAACTGGACGGCCAAGGCCTGGCCTTTAATCCCGTCCTCTGCGGGGTTAACGTCATAACCCGCCATCTCCAAGTTGATGGAGACTAATTCCGCGATTGCAGGATCATCATCGATTACAAGTATTCGGGGCATTACCAGAGTGTTATGACTAAGGGTTTGGGTAGGGGGTTGCTCAATGTGTTCTCGCTGACATCGCAACTATGGCTTTGTCTCTCAAGGGCCTGAGTTTAGCACAACATAAAGAATCCTGTACTGATTATAAGCATGATTGCTAAATTCGGTTTCAATTTGTGAAATTTTGCCTATATAAGTCTCCTGAATGTTAAGAATTTTTAAGAAGTGTAAACAGTGTTGGTCGAAAATTGATATTGGTGCCAGATTATACCCTCTCCTGCCCAAAGATCAACTAGGGAGCAGTTTTTCACTAATCTTTACAATTGCGCCATCTCGATGGATACCGGCTTCAACCGGCGGTTAAGTCCTGCTAGAGCTAAATTTCTCCCCTAAGCTCCCCCGGCGGCACTGTAAAAATTCTTAATAAAATTAGCGATCGATTCAGTTTAATCTACCAAAATAGGCGGTTTTAGTAAGCATCTGTAACGAACCCGATCCATTCTACTCATCCCAACAGGTGATCATAATATGAGCGTTAATTTATCAACTCAACTGCGAGAAGGCACGAAAAAATCCCACACAATGGCAGAAAACGTCGGTTTTGTCAAGTGTTTTCTCAAGGGGGTGGTGGAAAAAACTTCCTATCGCAAACTGGTGGCTAACCTCTACTTCGTCTATTCGGCCATGGAGGAGGAGATGGAAAAACTTTCCAGTCATCCCGTCGTTTCTAAAATCTGTTTTCCTGAACTCAATCGCAAAAATGCGCTAGAACAGGATTTATATTTTTATTATGGTCCCAATTGGCGCAACGAGATCGCTTTATCTCCCGCAGGTCAGGCCTACGTTGACCGGATTCGGGAAATCGCCACAACAGAACCCGAATTATTAGTCGCTCATTCCTATACCCGTTATCTCGGCGATCTGTCCGGGGGGCAAATCTTGAAAAAAATCGCCGAAAAAGCGATGAATCTGGAAACTGGTGGCACTGCTTTCTATGATTTCAAAGATATTCCCGACGAAAAAGCCTATAAAAACCACTATCGTCAAACCCTCGACCAGTTACCGGTAGATCAAGCCATGGCCGATCGCATTGTCGCCGAAGCTAACGCCGCTTTTGGCCTGAACATGAGAATGTTCCAAGAGTTGGAAGGTAATCTGATCAAAGCGATCGGAATTATGCTCTTTAATACTCTCACCCGTCGTCGCAGCACCGGCAGCACCGAAGCTGGATTGGCTACCGCCGAATAGTAGTCAAGAAAACCAAAAAAAACGGAAATTCTAGAATTGGGGTAATGGTCAGCCTTGACATCCTCGCCGCCCTAAAAGTGCGGCGATTCCTAAACCTCACGATTTAAGTTTCTGCTTCCACCACCGTCGCATACCACAGTTAAAAAACCATGTACTGTCTTACACAGAGTCCACAGACTTTCGCCCCATT
>NZ_JAPZSR010000459.1:0-23410 GCF_027531875.1 Microcystis sp. LE19-84.1B
AATAAGGTTTGATGACATCTTTAGTGATTTACTGTTTTTTAAATGCCTTTTTTCACTCTCTATGTTTATTTTTATGCTCACTTTGGTTTTTTCTCTACGTAATTTACCTCTGTGACAGTTTGGGGTGCGGAATGTGGGTTACATCAGCCGAGGGGAGATGATTCTGCTGCACGGCAACATCGGCGAAGTCCCAAAAAACCCCAAAACAGGAAATCGATTTAGCTCTCAATCGTAAGAAGGAACAGGAAAAATATGACCGCTAACCCCCATACTGGCTCCGATTTCGATGATTTTCTCAAAGAAGAAGGTCTTGAGGAGGACTGTAGTGCGGTGGCACTCAAACGGGTGCGGTTGCGGCAGTTGGCTGAGGAGATGAAAAGGCTCTCTGTGACCAAAACGGAGATGGCGGCGCGGATGCAGACCAGTCGAGTGCAACTTGACCGCCTCTGCTGTTTAATTTTTCTCATCTTTTCTCGTTGAGGAGAAGGATTTTTTAGGGCTTCTTGGTAGCGAGTCTCTTGCCAATTCTGGAGGCGCAATAAATAAGCATCAATTGATTTTCCCGCTTATTTATTAACATTTTATCATATATATCTGCCCTAACTACGAATCAACTTGACTGAGAGAGGAACGTCTTTTAAAAGGCATTAGTTTTTTGATTAATTCAGGTGTAATTAAGCCTTGTGGATAAAAAATCGTTCCCAAAACAATTAAAATTCCAAAAATAATCAAACGACCATCGCGCAAAAAATTCCCTAACCAAATCGGTAAACCATTCACACCGCCGAGGGCGCGTAAAACTTCGGGCAAAGCAGTTAAAACAATGCCTCCCACCACCGGCCCGACAAAAGTTCTTGAACCACCAATTAAAACGAAAGCCAAGAAAATAATACTGGCATCAAAAGTTCCTTGACGGGAATTCCAAGTATTGAGAAAATGGGCGCTTACCGCTCCCACAACTGCCGCTAAAACTGCCCCGAAAGTGAAGGATAAAACTTTGTGATAGGTGGGATTAATTCCCATGGCCGCAGCTGCCAATTCATCGGCACGAATGGCATTAAATGCCCGACCAATTTTGATGTTTTCTAACCGGTAGAGAAACAGCATAGTTAGGAATAAGAGGGGCAAAGCCAGCCAAAGGTAGGCTAATTGAGTAGTGAAAGGTTGGGGAATGGCGAAAATACCGACTGCACCGCCAGTTATATCGAGATTAAGGGCAATAATTCTCAAAATTTCTACCCAGGCGATCGTGGCAATAGCTAAATAAATACCTCGCAAACGGAGAACAGGAATACCTAAAACTATGGCTAATATTCCTGAAATAATGCCAGCAATTAACATTTCTAAAAAGACCAAAGCCAGGGGATAATTGCTACCAGTATTAGTAAAAACTTTCGTGGAAAGAATGGCGGTCACATAACCACCTAAAGCGTAAAAACCGGGGGTTGCTAAGGATAATTGACCAGCCATTAAGGGCAGATAAATTGAAATGCCTAAAATGGCTCCAAATACCATTGAAACAATTAAAAAACCATAGGTGTTAAAAAAGTCAGCCATATTTTCATTGAGCGGTTATTGGGTGTTTAAGTTAGGGGAGTCAATTAGCTAATTTTATCACCGTTCTCTCCCCTCTCATTCTCAGGTAATTCTCGAAATTATCATGATTTTTTACTTGGCACTTTTCCTATATGGTAGCGTTAGCCACCTTAAAAGCAGATGGGATGATCGATGATGGGAAAAAGGTATCTTTCTTAACTTTGTCTGGGAAAAAATTCGGGGGAATTTATGAAACAGCAGCATTGGTTGGTTAACTCCGAAAACCGGTTAGTCGGACTCCTACGGCTGAATTTCCCGATAAAATCGCAGTGGCGAGCGAAAAAGTCCTAGAAGCTGAGTATAGCATCAGTTTTACCCCAGAAGCGATCCATCAGGTGCAGGCGATCGGTGAGGAACCAGTAATATGGTTTTAAACGTTTTCAATTCGATCCTCTCACTAATTAAGTAGCTGGTTATAATTAAATTAAAAATGGATTTTAGGTTCGATCCCCCCTGCCCCCCTTGATCCCCCCTTAATCCCCCCTTGATAAGGGGGGTGTCTGACAACTTTTAACGCCTACCTACTTAGGTTAGAGAAATGATAGATAAATGAGAGTATCATGAGATAAATATGAAAGTTTTTTGGGGAAAAATTAGTTAAGATAGGGGGAAATTAAAGGATAAACAACTATAGATGTTTACTTCACTCGAACTTTTGACCATTTCTTTTGTAGCCGTGGGATTAGCCGCCGATGCCGTGGCCGTTTCTCTGACCAGTGGCCTGATGATTCGTCATATTCATGTTAATAAGGCTTTGAAAATTGCTTTGTTTTTTGGCGGATTTCAAGCAATTATGCCGATGATCGGTTGGGGTATTGGTCTAACCTGTCGCGATTTCCTCGCCTCTTTTGACCATTGGATCGCTTTTATTATTTTAGGGGCGATCGGCAGTAAAATGATCTACGAAGCTGTTCAAAATGATGACGAGGAAAAAAAATTTAATCCTCTAGATTCCTATACTTTAATCGGATTAGCGATCGCTACTAGCATCGATGCTTTAGTAGTTGGTTTGGGTTTATCGATGATTAAAACTCCCTTACTTTTAGCTTGCACTGTTATCGGTTCTATTACCTTTGCTTTATGTTTTATAGCTGTTTTTATCGGGCATAAATTCGGTAATTTATTTAGCCAAAAGGTGGAAATTCTCGGCGGTTTAGTTTTAATATTAATCGGCAGTAAAATCCTTATTGAACATTTAATTGCCTAGATTATCTCCATTTTTCACTATCCTCCCTATTTTCCCCGACTGTTTCAACAGGGGAGTGGCTAATTCGGGATAACCGGCCTCAATTAAAGCCTGATCTCTGATGCGACAGGAATCGCATAAACCACAGGGTTCAACTTCACCTTGATAACAAGACCAAGTATCAGCAATGGGAACCCCTAAACTAACAGCACGACGGACGATATCTACCTTACTATCCATCACCAAAGGGGCAATTAATTGGGGTGCTTTCCCTTCTAAACCCGCTTTTGATGATAAATTAGCTAAAGTTTGAAAGGCCTCTAAATACTGGGGACGACAATCGGGATAACCAGAATAATCCACCGCATTAATTCCTAAATATATCGCCTCTGCTGCCCTTGCTTCCGCTAAAGAAAGAGCGATCGAAATAAAAACTGTATTTCTCCCCGGCACATAGGTAATCGGGATAATATTCGGGTTAATTCCCTCTTGGGGAATAGCTATAGATTGATCCGTTAAAGCGGAACCTCCCCACAAAGATAGATTGACTTCGATCAGATGATGTTCTTTAATATCGAGGAAATTAGCAATTTTTTTCGCCGCTGCTAATTCCCGCTCGTGTCTTTGTCCATAACGAAAGGAAAGGGCAATTAATTGATAACCAGCAGCTAGAGCGATCGCTGCTGTAGTCGCTGAATCTAATCCCCCGGAAAGTAAAATAATTGCCTTTTTTGTCATTATCCTAATGTCACCTGTGTTTGTTGATAATTAGCTACTAAGATAAATTGTTTTAGCCACCGCGAACCTAACAAAATCTCCTTAATTGCCTCCCCTGCAAAAACGGGAATTTCGTATTCCTGACCATCAATTCTTACTCTGCCCAAATATATATCAAAAAATGCTTCTCCTTGAGCGGTTATCAATTTATTTTGTCGCAAAAAACGCCAATCAAGACTGTCAGCATCTTGACTATTTATGGCTAAAAACTCGGTAAAACCCGTATCCAGCATAACTTCTGCGGGTAGAATCAATCCATCATCGCCAACTAAATCGATATCAAAATAAATTTGTCCTTTGGTTCCAAATCTCCCTTCAATCATATTCTGCCACTAACTCCAGTTTCATTAATGCCAAAGATATGATGGATTTTGTCGGGATATTTTGCCCTTGCTTTTTTACTGGCCACTTCTTGATCGGGATCGATAAAATAATCGCCGCTATCGGGTTCGATCGCAATATACCAACCATAGTAATGTTTCATTAACCGGGGCTGTAAACTCTGAAAAATCGGCCAACAACGATGATAAAATTCTAATTGTCGGGCGCGATGTTTGGCCTTTTCTTCCTCTGTAGATTGAATCTCTGGAAAAACTCGACCACGACGCACTACTCGTTCAGAATTGTTGTTAGACATAGTATTTAACCTCTTGTTAGTCAATTAGGGGTTGGGAATTATGAATTATGAATTGGGGAGATGGGGGAGTGGGGAGACCACTTCGTGCGCGTTGCGGGGGGAGATGGGTAGTGGGGAGATGGGGAGTGGGGAGAATAAATAAAAAGTAATCTCCTGATAACTGACTCCTGATAACTGACTCCTGATAACTGACTCCTGATAACTGATAACTGATAACTGATAACTGATAACTGATAACTGACTCCTGATAACTGATAACTGACTCCTGATAACTGATAACTGATAACTGATAACTGCTCACTGATAACTGATAACTGATAACTGATAACTGATAACTGATAACTGACTAGCGGACTCCTAAAAACTTATGGGTTTGGAGACTGAGACGCCATTGGGGATGCTGGAGAACATAATTAAAGACTAACTCTTTGCTTTCTACTTTATTCCATTCGGGTTGCAGATATTTGATCACCCCTTCCGATAACTTACTTTCCTGCATAGCTGCCCAGTCTAAATCCTCTGGATTAGCCACGACAATTTTTAACTCATTCACCCGTGCATAAATACTAGGATCGGGCATTTTATAAGTTTTAGGAGAAAAAGTCACCCAATCGAAAACCCCAGTAAAAGGATGAGCGCCAGAAGTTTCTAAATGTACCCGTAAACCCTGATTTTTTAATTCCTTGGTCAAAGGATCAAGATTGTGCATCAAAGGTTCACCCCCGGTAATCACCACCATAGCGGGGTTAGCCCCTTTTGCCATCTCTACCAATTCCCGCAGGGATTGTTGGGGATAACGGTGGGCATTCCAAGACTCTTTTTGGTCGCACCAAGGGCAATAGACATCGCAACCTCCCAAACGGAGGAAAAAAGCATTGCTTCCCGTCCAAAAGCCCTCGCCCTGCACAGAATGGAAAGTTTCGACAACAGGATAGGTACAATGGTTTATGCTAACCGTTTTCATAGAATCATTATTATAGAAAATATGGACATTCCCCTGAACTTTGCCAAATACATCCAATGGTCTGGTATTGCCACGCTGGTTTTTTTGGTACTCACGATTATCGCTTTTCTCGTCGGTTGGGGAATCCGCTTTCGTCTCGTCGGTGTCACTAGCTTTATGGCTGTGTTGACGGTGGGGATTTTCGGTCTTGGGTTGGGACTGTTTACCCGTACCGAAATTCCGGGAGCGGTGAGATTCTCCCTTGTCTATGATAACGGAGCTAATCAAGCTGTTATCTCCCTGCCCAATACTGTTACTCCCGAGCAGGTGGAGGCAACCCTAAAACAAGCCGCTAGTGACTTGTTTTCCTCTGGTCGCGCCGGTGCTGGCGGTAATAATCAATTTATCATTAGCGCTCGCACTCTCGTTCACCCTCAGCCCGGTTTATCTGCTCCTTTGTATCTGGGACAGATTAAAAAATCCTTCTCCGCCCCGGGGGATAATACTCCTGAACTACAGCTTTTTCCCGAAAGTTTCGCTAAAATTAGCCAATAATCCTGAGAGGTTGTCAAAAAATGTCCAATGCTGTCGCTGTTTTGCCCCTGTTAATCGCCCCCGCACAAGTGATTCGGGGTGACAATGCCCTAGAAGAGTCCACCGGCAAGTTAGCGGATTTGGGTAAACGTCCCCTGGTGGTGGGCGGCGATCGCAATTTAGCTTTTTTGTCATCTCCCCTAAAAAATCTCACTCCTAGCTATCACAGTTACGCCCCCGATTGTTCGGAAAATTCCCTAGCATATTTAAAGGCATCTGTCAAGAGTCATGAGGCAGATTTTATCATCGGTGTGGGTGGCGGCAAAGCCCTCGATACGGCTAAATTACTCGCCCATCAGTGCCATTTGCCAATCGCCACGATTCCCACCTCCGCCGCTACCTGTGCCGCTTGGACAGCCCTATCTAACGTCTATTCTGACGCCGGGGCGTTTCTCTACGATCTGTCCCTAGCCCGTTGTCCGGATTTATTAATTCTCGATTATGGTATTATCCAAACTGCCCCGAAAAGAACCTTAATCGCTGGTATTGGCGATGCGATCGCTAAATGGTACGAAGCTTCCGTCAGTAGTGGTCACTCCACAGAAACCCTGATCATTGCCGCTGTCCAACAGGCCCGGGTTTTGCGGGATATTCTTTTCCAAAAATCCCCAGCAGCCCTGGAAAATATCGGCGGAGAGGACTGGAAACAGGTGGTAGATGCCACCGTTTTATTAGCCGGAGTAATTGGTGGTTTAGGGGGCGCTAATTGTCGCACCGTGGCCGCCCATGCGATTCATAATGGTTTAACCCATATTCCCGCTTGCCATCATGCCCTGCACGGGGAAAAAGTCGCCTACGGCATTCTCGCCCAATTGCGTCTAGAAGAAATAGTTTTGGGCAATCAATTAGCAGTATCGGCCCGGGGGCAACTAATCCAGTTTTATGAACAAATTGGTTTACCAAAATCCCTAGAGGATTTAGGATTAAAAGATGTTTCCCTTGCCCAATTGCGTCACGCAGCCGCAATTGCTTGTCTGCCTAATTCGGACATTCATCGTTTACCTTTTACGGTTTCCCCGGAACAAGTTATGGCGGCCATGGTTTCCACTACCACTGCCGATACGATCGGGCAGAAAGTTAAAGCTAATTAAGGGCAATATTTTCGGGACTTATTAATAAAATGCACGTTATCAGTCGGAGGAAATTAAATAAATTGGCCGAAAGGTAAGTGGGTGGGTGGAATTAAATATAAGATGAACGTAGGTTGGGTTGAAGCATGAAACCCAACGCCCGCTCATGTTACGCTACCGCTAACCCATCCTACAAATAATTGTGCCTCCCTAATTATCCCGAAACCAAATCAGCATTAAAAGAATGGTATCAAAAAATGAAGCCCGCTCATGTTACGCTACCGCTAACCCATCCTAATTATAAAGAATGGTATCAAAAAATGAAGACAGGACAATTTCAGTCCATAGCAGAATTAAGAACCATTTTCCCCAATGCTGACAAAGTAGGAAAACTGACTGTCTTTAACATAGGTGGAAATAAGATTAGACTGATAGCGGCGATTCATTACAATCGACAAAAAATTTATATTCGAGAAGTTTTAACTCATCCTGAATACGACAAAAACAAATGGAAGTAGTAAAAAAATGCCGACGATAGATATATAGAAAACACGGCAAGCCTGGACAAACTTAAAGCCAATACTCTTTATCCCTCGCAACGAATCAGAATATGAACAATTAGTAATTATGTTAGATAATTTGATAGATGAAATAGGAGAAAATAAAAATCATCCTCTTGCTTCTTTAATGGAAATTTTGGGAATATTAATAGAAAATTATGAACAGGAAAATGTTCCCCAATTATAAATTCAAACAGGCAGTCCACAATCAAATCCATGAAGGGTAGGGGTGGTGCGTTCCCAAATATTGGTTAACCTTGAAATTGTCATGTTTTCAGGGAACGCACCCTAGGAAGTGATGCAATCGCCCTAAATCCTTATCCGGCAAAAGACTTAATTGATTAGTTCGTTCTAGTCGGGTGTTGGGTAAAATTGGTAGCGATCGGCTTTCTCAATGGCTCAGGTTCTAGCATATATCGTGTAAATGCGCTAGTATTCAAACTAAAGCCGTCCTAAAAAGACGGGGTTTGGAACTCAATTTTTCGATGACGACAATAATCGACGAGTTAAGGCAACAATGGCAAGATCGCCTCTCTCAAACAGAGGATTCCTTAACCGATCGCCAACGGGATACCATTATCAATTGGTTACTCGGTGAAGATAGCCAACGTTGGGAAAATTTAGATGAGAGAGATTTAGAAATCGCTAAACGGGGATTAGTCTATCTTTGGCAAATTTTACGGCAACGCTATCTGAAAGTTAGTCCCACCCGCGCCTATCGTAACCTGATCGATCGTCTCGGCGCTTGTGTCACTCTCCGGCAAAAAATTCGCACTTGGGTTTCCTTAAGTCGCGATCGTCGGCAAGCGGTGGCCGATGTCTTGCAAGAAATTATTCAAGAAATGTTAAATAGCGATCGCTATCTGCAATCCCAGTTAGCATGGATCGCTCGTTGTACCACCGATCAAGCTACTCGCGATCAGCTGCTGTTAGCCACCCTAGAAGAATACGCCCTGCGTCCGATCCGCAATCAACCCCTGTTAGCCTATCGTTTTGTTAATTATCTTCGTCGTCAATCGAGGAGCGGTATCACTAATGTGCCGCAGCAAGAAATAATCCGGATTCTCTCCGATGAAATTAGTGGCGATGAGGGGGAAAATAGCTTAAGTTTACTGGATCAAAATGCGATCGCTATCTACGAAGATCAACGCACTTCCCAAGAAGCGCAAATTCAACGGGCAAAAGTTCAAGAGAGTTTTGCTAGATATCTAGAGGAAAATGTTAGTCCGGAGGCGGTGACTTGGTTTAACCTCTATTTAGGGGGCGAAAACCAAGATGCGATCGCCTTGGCGATGAATATTCCCGTCCAACGGATTTATCGTCTCCGGGAAAAAGTTGGCTATCATGCGATTAAGGTTTTTGCCCTCAAGGAAGGGACAGAATTAATCGCTGAATGGTTAGAAATCAGCCCGAAAGAGCATAATTTTGGCTTAACTCTCAGTCAATGGCAAAGTTTCTATGCTGCCCTTTCTCCCAGGGGTAAAAGCGTTATCGATGGCTTAAAAGCGGGTAAAACCCTTGAGGAAATCGCCGGCGAATTAAACTGTAAACGCACGCAAGTGGTCAAAGAATGGACGCAACTTTATCTAAGCGCCCAAAGTCTCAGGACAAAAACCTAATCAGTTATCAGTTATCAGTTATCAGTTATCAGTTATCAGTTATCAGTTATCAGTTATCAGTTATCAGTTATCAGTTATCAGTTATCAGTTATCAGTTATCAGATTTGAGTTTTAAGTTTTAAGTTCACTGATTACTGTTTACTGGACGGCTACACCGTGCCTTTGGCAACACTGAAAAAAACCTCCCCACTTCCCCATTCCCCCCCGATCCCCCCGATGTCGGGGGGGCAGGGGGGGTGGGGGCAGGGGGGGTCACACCCCACACCCCACTTCCCATCCCCTTTTTGATTTTTGACTTCAAGAAATATGTGGATTATTAGCAAAAAAGTCGGGGTATTTACCCATTATTTAACCGCTACGGGGACATTTACCCCCAGCATCGACAAAGCCAGTAAATTTTCTGCTCGAGAAATGGCGGATATTATGGCTAAAAAATACGGGGGAATAGTCGAGGACATGAGATAATTATGACCATTGGTATTTGGATTTTAGGGGATCAATTATGGACAGGACAAGCGGCCTTAGCTAATCGTCAAGCCTATTCACAGGAAACGCCGGTTATTTTAATTGAATCCCACAATCATATTCGACAAAGACCCTATCATCAGCAAAAATTAGTTTTAATCTGGTCGGGGATGCGTCATTTTGCCGAAGAATTAAAAACTTTAGGATGGTCTGTCACCTACGAAGTTGCTGAAGATTTTGAACCGATTTTATCTGCTTGGATTGAACGATTAGGCATTAAAGAATTACAGATTATGATGCCTAATAATTTACCTTTTCTTAGATTAATCAAAAATCTGAATTTAGACTGTGTTATAACCCTAATTGATAATAATCACTTTCTCTGGACTAGGACAGATTTTAATAATTGGGCTAAATCTCGTAAAAGACTATTACTAGAGGATTTCTATCGAGAAAGTCGCAAAAAATGGCAGATTTTAATCGAGGATAATCAACCCATAGGAGGACAATGGAACTTTGATAAACAAAACCGCAAACCGCCCAAGGATGGATTAAAAACTGCTGCTCCTCTTTGGTTTGAACCCGATGAAATTACCCTTCAGGTTATCGCTGATGTGGAAGCTTTAGATATTCCTAAATATGGAAAAATCAAACCTTTTCACTGGGCAGTAACCCGCAGACAAGCTTTACAAGTCTTGGAGCATTTTATTACTAATTGTCTGCCTAACTTTGGAACCTACCAAGATGCGATGATAACGGGAAAAGAAACCCTCTGGCATTCCCTATTATCTCCCTATCTTAATCTAGGATTACTAACGCCGTTGGCAGTGATTCAAGCAGCAGAAATTGCCTATAAAAAAGATAATTTAGCCCTAAATAGCATCGAAGGATTTATCCGTCAGGTGTTAGGATGGCGGGAATATATGCAGGGTATTTATCATTATCTGGGAGAAGATTACGCTAATCATAATTGGTTTGAGCATCAACAACCCTTACCGGCTTTCTTTTGGGATAGTAACCAAACCGAGATGAATTGCCTCAAACAAGTATTATCACAGGTGGAAAATACCGGTTATGCCCATCATATTCAAAGATTAATGATTTTGAGCAATTTTGCCTTAATTTTTGGTTGCTCTCCCCAAGAGATTGAAAACTGGTTTCATAGTGTTTTTATCGATGCCTACGATTGGGTAATGCAGACTAATGTACTGGGAATGGGACAATTTGCCGATGGGGGAATTCTCGCCTCCAAACCCTACGCCGCCTCGGCCAACTATATTGATAAAATGAGTGATTATTGTCGGGGTTGTCTGTATAAAAAAAATGAACGAGTCGGGGAGTTTGCCTGTCCTTTTAACTTTCTTTACTGGGATTTTTTGGCACGACATCGAGAAAAATTAAAATCCCAAGGTCGAGTTAATATGATTTTAGGTCATCTCGATCGAATGTCGGCAGCTGAACTTAATCAAATGCGCTGCCAGTCCAACCAATTAAGAGCTATCAGTAGTCAGGATTTAGGAGTCAGGAGGAGATAGGGTGATAGGGTTTTGGGGTGATAGGGTGATAGGGTGATAGGGTGATAGGGTGATAGGGTGATAGGGTTTTGGGGTGATAGGGTGATGAGACAGCTTCCCCACTTCCCCACTTCCCCACTTCCCAACCCCCAAACCCCAACCCCCAAACCCACTATGATAATTGCTATATGAGTAAATCAAAGGAAAAAAACCGGATTGCCTATCAGGAATTTGGAGATCAAAGTAATTCCCCAGCTTTTGAGCGTTCCATTCCTGAATTACCCCCAAATCAGCAGAATTTGCGAGTACAAACCTCCCGCTCTGGTCGTGCGGGAAAAACCGTTACCATAGTTACAGGTTTTCAATGCCAAACCGAAACTCTGACGAAATTATTAAAACAGTTAAAAACCGCTTGCGGAACGGGTGGTACAGTTAAAGAAAATACCATTGAGATCCAAGGAGATCATCGCCAAAAAATACTACAAATTCTCATTGAATCGGGTTACAAAGCCAAAATTAGCGGAGGATAGCTAAAAATCATGATTCCCTCTTGGTTGCTTATCGGTGTCGTGGGATTTTTGGTAGCGTTAGCTGGGGGATTACTCAATTCTCGCGATGTCCGTTGGTTTGCGCGCTTGCGTCGTCCCGATTGGTTAACCTTTGAAAGATTAATCCCTCTTATCTGGACAATTATCTATATTTGTGGCGCAATTTCTGCTTATTTAGTCTGGGAAGCTCAACCGGCTAATCGCTGGTTTTTGATGGCTTTTTATCTGTTGGTGGAATTGACTATTACTGCCTATACTCCCGTCACCTGTAAACTACGCAGTCTCAAAGCGGGAACGATTATCGGAGGTACGGGTTTTTTCTTGGGTTGTCTTCTGGCGCTCTTGGTTTTCCCTGTTTCTTCTTGGGGGGGTATCCTACTCCTACCTTACCTGATCTGGAGTCCGATCGGTACCTATGTGACTTGGGAAATGAGCCATCTCAATCCTCGGGATGTCTAGACAGGAAAAGTGGGATGGGTTAAAAATTAACACATCCCACAGGTCTTATTGCCATCTACCAACTTAAAAATCTAGACTGTTTTTCTCGCTCTAACTCGCTCTACCTTGGCAGGACTGGAGCAATCAAGGAAGTTAGGAACCTCCTGACGACAGTGAGGACAATACCAGTAGGCACGACTAGCTACAAGGTGACGAAGGGTAATTCCCGAACAAATCGGGCAGCTGTGCCTGGATTGTTAGACTAATTTTAAACGTTTTTAAAATTGCCCTACCTCCCACTGCCATTGTAAACAAAATCGCCGCTCTTTAAATCTAACTTTAGGTAGAAACCCAGTGTTTCTTTCGATAGATTCCCCAGAAAATACCTAGGTACGAGGACGGAAAAGATGGGAATGTTGCGGGTGATAAAGTTGCGATCGAGTTCCTGTAATCTGATTTAAAGCGGGACTAATGAGATAAAGGGTAGTTCTAGTTAGATTTTCCCGATGGGTTAGTGGGGCCATCTCTGACAGGGGGACAACCCAGATTTTTTCGTCGGGCCAACCGAGACGGAAACAAACGGCCACCTGTTGCTCTGGCTGGTAGTATCGTAGGAGTTTTTCCTGGGCTTTGTCAACGTGACGAGCGGCTAAATATAGGCATAAACTGGCTTTATGAGCGGCTAAAGAGGCTAATTCTTCACTTTCTGGCATGGGAGAGGCTTTTCCTTCCACCCGGGTTAGAATAATTGTCTGGACTAATTCCGGAATCGTTAATTCTAGGGCCAATTTGGCCGCTAATCCTTGAAAGGCACTAATTCCGGGGATTAGCTGAAAGGGTATATCTGCTGCTGTCAAAAGATGAATTTGTTCTTGGATGGCACTATAGAGACTTAAATCCCCCGATTGCAGTCGCACCACCGCTAAACCCCGACGCACGCGATCGATCATTAAAGGGATAATTTCCTCTAGGGTGATGCTACTGGTGGGAATTAACTCGGCATCTTTACGAGTGTCCTCAAGCATCTGTTTGGGGACGAGGGAATCAGCAAAGACGATAACATCGGCTTTTTGGAGAATTTTATCGGCTTTTACCGTCAATAATTCCGGATCTCCGGGTCCCGCACCAATAAAATAGACGGCCGGGGAGAGCGCCGAGGAGTCAATTAAAGTCATACTAAATCCTGTTTACAAGGGGTGTGGGGTGTGGGGAGAATAAATAAAAACAATCTCCTGAATACTGAATACTGTCTCCTGAATACTGAATCCTATCATTAACCTGAACATTTGTATTTAATTAGGGTAAAACTGACTATAATTAAGTGGGTGGGTGGAATTAAATATAAGATGAACGTAGGTTGGGTTGAAGCATGAAACCCAACGTCCGATTATGTTACGCTACCGCTAACCCATCCTACAAATAATTGTGCCTCCCTACTTAATGATAAAGCACGGTCAGCATTGACAATGATTAGCGATCAATCCCTCCCCCCCCAAAATATTGAAGCAGAAGAATCTATCTTAGGTGGTATTTTGCTAGATCCAAAAGCGTTAGGTAGAATCAGTGATTTTTTAATTCCAGAAGCTTTCTATGTGAAAACCCATCAAGATATTTATCGTGCGGCGCTTGCTTTACAAGGGAAAGGAAAACCGACGGATTTAATGACGGTTAGTAGTTGGTTACAGGATAATCATCTGCTGGAAGAAATCGGGGGAATGCCGCGATTGTTACAATTAATTGAGCGCACTGTCTCGGCCGCTAACATCGATCGCTATGGGGAATTAGTGATGGATAAATATATGCGTCGTCAGTTAATTTCCACCGGGGGAGAAATTATCGAGTTAGCCAGAGATACGACGCTAGAATTAGAAAATGTTTTCGATGAATCGGAACAAAAGATTTTTCGTCTCACCCAAAAACGACCCCAGGAGGGTTTAATTTTTCTGGGGGATACTTTAATCGAAACTTTTAACGAAATTGAGAAAATGCAGGAGACCACCACTCTACCCGGTATCGAAACTCAATTTTATGATCTTGATGCGATGACCAGTGGTTTACAACCCTCGGATTTAGTTATTATCGCGGGGAGGCCTTCCATGGGAAAAACTTCTTTTGCTCTTAATATTGCTTATAATATCGCTCAACAGAATTTACCTGTGGCTGTCTTTAGTTTGGAGATGTCCAAGGAACAATTAGCCCAACGTTTGTTATCGAATGAGGCTAAAATCGAAAGTAATCGTATTCGATCGGGCCGTTTGGGACAAAATGATTTAGAGAAGGTTCTTGGGGGACTAGAAAAGTTATTAAATTTGCCCATATATATCGATGATAGTGCCAATTTAAGTGTGATTCAAATGCGTTCCCAAGTGCGGCGTTTACAGGCAGAAAAAAAGGGACAAATGGGATTAGTTTTAATCGATTATCTGCAATTAATGGAAGGAGGAGGTGATAATCGCGTTCAGGAACTTTCTAAAATTACCCGCAGTCTTAAGGGTTTAGCGAGGGAAATTCATGCTCCAGTAATTGCTCTTTCTCAGTTAAGTCGCGCTGTGGAATCTCGCAATAATAAAAGACCGATGATGTCCGATTTACGCGAGTCGGGATCGATCGAACAGGATGCGGATTTAATTATGATGTTATACCGAGATGAATATTATAACCCCGATAGTCCCGATCGAGGTGTAGCTGAAGTAATTATTACTAAACACCGTAACGGTCCCACTGGCACAATTAAGCTACTTTTTCAACCGGAATTTACCAAGTTTCTCAATCTTAAACAAAGTCGCTCTAATTATTAAAATGCAAGCAAATATTAATTATAAAACCCACAATTGTCTCTTAATACTTTTGGTAATTATCCTAACTCTTGGTGTGGTTTTTCGTTTTGCAAATATCGATAAAAAAATCTATTGGCATGATGAATCCTACACCACCATTAGAACCACTGGTTATCAAGCAAAGGAAATCGCCGATACTATCTTTCAAAATCGTCTTTTATCTACCACAGAATTAGGAAAATTTCAACAACTGAAACCCGAAACTAATGTTTTTGATACAATTAAATCTCTGGCTAAAGAAGACCCTCAACACCCACCTTTATACTTTATAATCTCTCGCTATTGGCAAAAAATATTCGGTTTTTCTCCCGTTTCTTCCCGCAGTTTAGCGATTGTTTTTAGTCTTCTCTCTCTGCCATTTATTTACTATCTATCCCTAGAATTATTTCCATCAAAGTTAACGGCAGTTTTAGCAGTAATTTTATTGGCACTCTCTCCAGTTGATATAATATTTGCTCAAATGTCCCGTCAGTATAGTCTTTTAGTTATGTTAACGATAATCAGTCAATTAATGCTGTTAAAATGCCTCAAAAAAATAACTATTGTTAATTGGTCTTTATACACTCTCTCTAATACTCTCGGACTCTACACCCATCTCTTTTTTATTCTCAACTTATTTGCTCAGGCAGCTTTAATACTTTGGTATCTTATTATGAAACCAGAGCGAAAAAATAACTTGATATTTTTCCTGTTATCTGGGTTAACAATGATGATTTTATATATACCCTGGTTACAGGTTTTTTTAACTAACTCTCAAAGAGCCTTTAACTCCACCAGTTGGGCTGCCGTTAACTATCTCGATTGGGGATTGTTCGGTAAATTATGGCTCTTAACTTTTACTTGTCCATTTAGCGATAGCGATTTTGGTTTTAATAACATCTTCACCTACATATATAGACTGATTTTTTTAATCTTAATTATCTATGCTTTTTATCGAGTTTATCGCTACAATCACCCGATAGCTTTTACTTTTCTGATTACCTCAACCCTAGTACCTTTCCTAGCTTTAGTCATTCCCGATCTAATTTTTATCACCACTAGATCAACTGTTACCCGTTATCTAATTGCCTCCTTTCCCACTATCTATATAACTGTAGCTTTTTTCTTGTCACAATTGCTTAGTCAAGGTACAATTTTAGGTAAAATTATCTTGACTTTTTTGTTAACTGCTAGTATAATATCGAACTTTAATAATGCTCTTTCCGAAACCAGTTGGGCAAAAGTTCCTAGTTATTGGAATGGCGAAATTGCCAGAAAAATCAATGCTGTACCTAATGCCATTATTATCAGCGACGAAGGTAATGACTGGACTAACTTAGGTGATTTGCTTTCCCTTAATTATCGTCTTAATTCTGATGTACAATACTTCCTGACTACCACTAACCCCGATACCGATAAGTTAAAAGAAGTCCTAGAAATTCCCCAAGCTAACTTATTTCTTTTTCGTCCTTCCAATCGGTTATTACTGGCCCTAGATCAATTCGATATTCGTCTTGATGATTTCTATCCTCAAGGTCAATTGTGGCGAGGGAAGAAATAGGTAAATATATAAGTAGGTGGGTGGAATTAAATATAAAATGAACGTAGGTTGGGTTGAAGCATGAAACCCAACGCCCGATTATGTTACGCTACCGCTAACCCATCCTACAAATAATTGTGCCTACCTACTTATTTTGGGTCAATCTAGCCTCAAAGAGTTGAGCAAAGCTGGTATTATAACCAGTTAAAACCGTTAATCTTCACCTTAAAGAAATGACTTTTCTAATTCCGACTAGCGTTTGGCGGCAAATTCTTAAAAAGTTCCCTATACTACTATTCTTAGTATCTTTTCTCATAGTCCTACTATTAGGCTATTTTTCTGCCGCTTTCTCTCAAAGTCGAGATCCTGATATCCGCGGTGTTTGGATTACCACCAACGATACTGCGATGCTGATGGACAGGGATAAACGACAACAGGCGATCGAGCAATTAGTTAATCTTAATTTTAATGCTATCTATCCCGTGGTCTGGAATTCCGGTTATGCTCTCTATCCCAGTGCGATCGCCGAACGGGAAGGAATACAGCCTTTTGTGCCTACGGGAGCGCAGGGACAAGATATCTTGGCAGAATTGGTGGAACAAACCCGTGGCAGGGGATTATTGGTCATTCCTTGGTTTGAATTCGGATTTATGGCTCCTCCCACCTCGGAATTAGCCTTAAAACATCAGGACTGGTTAACCCAAAAACGCGACGGGGGGACCACTTGGGTGGGGGCAGCCGGTGAGGTGGTGTGGTTGAATCCTTTCCGTCCCGAGGTGCAGAATTTTCTGCGGGAGTTAGTCTTGGAAGTAGTGGGACAATACGATATTAATGGCATCCAATTCGACGATCATCTGAGTTTACCGAATGAATTCGGCTATGATCCCTATACTATCGCTCTTTATCAACAGGAAACCGAAAAAATGCCTCCGGCTAACCCCCGGGATCCCGAATGGACAAAATGGCGGGCCGATAAAATCACTGCTTTTCTGGCTAATCTCAAAGAATCAATTCAGGCAGTTAAACCGAATATACTGCTTTCGATCGCCCCTAATCCCTACGAATTCGCCTATAATGGTCATTTACAGGATTGGCTCGGTTGGGTGCGACAAGGATTAGTCGATGAGTTAATCGTACAGGTTTATCGTCCCGATCTGCCCAGTTTTCTCAAACAAATAGAGCGTCCCGAAATTCAGGAAACCCAGCAAACTATCCCCACCGGTGTGGGGGTTTTAACCGGTTTACGCAATCGACCGATTGCCCTACCCTTGATTGAAGAAAAGGTATTGGCTGCTCGTCAACGGGGTTTAGGGGTGATTTTCTTCTTTTATGAAAGTCTCTGGCAGCAAGCTTTGGAACCTCCAGAAACCAGAAAAGCGGCAATTCAAGCGATGTTTTCGCAACCCATCACTCCCCGTCTTCCCGTGCTGGAAAATATTCCCTTAGTTAGTACACCTGAACCTGTTGACCAGCCAAGACTAACCCCCACACCTCCCCCCTTAGCGCCGGACGGGATCGAAATTCCTGTAATTCCCCCTCCGGGTAGTTAATAGCAATTTTTGCCCATCGAAATTATACTAAATACTGCTTAAAAGGTATAGGAGAGTGGCGGGATTTTTTTCAGCGTTGCCAAAGGCACGGCGTAGCCGTCCAGTAAACAGTAAACAGTGCAATGAAAACTCGCATCTGATTAAATGCTGATGTCTAAAAAGCTTGTCAAGATTGCCGAGAAGCAGCATTTATTCAGAGTAAATCTTCTAGTTTTATGGTCATATAATCTTGAGTTTGATTGGGATTTTGGATAAACCTAACGACGATTTTATCTCGTTCTTCTAATAGGGTTTCTAGGGTTAATAAATTTGATTCTGTAGATTGAGAGAGAATTTTATATAAGGTACTCTCGCTCGAATTATAGTCTCGCTCATTTTCTTTGGCAATATCACTAATTTCGTTGCGATTATAAAAAATAATTCCTCTGAATTGCACAAATATTTTTGCATTTTGATAGTTTTTCTGGGGATTAGCATGATTATTGAGAGTCAGAAGCATATAGATTCTATTCATCCCGCTTTGAAATTTACCAGCAATCTGCTTTAATGTGCTTTCTTTGTCTTTTTTTGCCTGTAGGGATGCTTTAAGTTCAATTAAACAAATTTGCAGATGATAATTGAGAATTTTACCCCCATCATCGACTTTTCTCTGTAAAACTAATATAGCTTTTTCAGGGGTTTTGCCGGAAGCAGAGATACCGTGTAACTCTTTTTCTAAATTGATAACCCAGATTTTATCTACTTCTGTAGATATATTTTTGTCATTTTTAGACGATAACTGTAAGTGATTAATAACTACTTTCTTTAAATCGGTCTGTTTTGTTTCTTGAATTTCAATATACTCATCCTGAGTAGGGGAGATTTCTTCAATAAAACCCTGTTTTTCTAAAGCTTGATGAAACTCTTGTCTAAGGGAAAATATTTCTTTTTTTGAGTTAGACTTACTCATTCTCTGCTAAATAGATATGATTGGTTAAAATTTCTCCAGATTTCTGCACAGAGTTGATAACTTCTTTAAAGTTACGAAAATAAACACCATATTGACTGGTTCCATAATCAATAATTTTATCACCCGTGAAAAAGTAAACCCCTAAGTCTTCTTTAGCAAGTGAAATTTCTGGATTTAAATTTTTTAATTGATTATCTTCAATAATTTTTGTGACATCAACATCATAACTTTTTAAGGTATGAAGATAAACATAATTGTTGAGAATATCGGTTAAAATCGGGCTATGGGTGGTGATCAAAACCCGATTATCATGCTCGGTGACAAATTGAACTAAAATATCCATTAAGCGAATTTGATTTTCGGGATGCAAATTAACTTCTGGTTCATCTATCATCAAAAAATTGTTTTTTTCCTTGGCCCAATATTTGAGGTAAAGATACAAGACAGTCAACTGATTGACTGAAGATGAAGCTAGATACATAGGTAAATCTTTGCTTTCATCGAATTTAAAAGAAAATTGAATAGGTGCGATCGATTCTAGACTAGAAATGGTGATTTCTCCTCCCATTAATCTGATCATCTTTTCAATCAGAGAATTATAAACTGAATTAATTTCTTTCTTGGTATTGAGAGAATAAAGCGACTCAATCACCTTATTCATTGGTTCTGTGTAAGACCTTTTGGGTAATTGTTCTTGAAGACGTTTGAATATATCCCGATTAGTATTAACATCATCATCAATATTTTCTATTAATTCTTGCAATCGACGATTATACTCACTTCTTTTATTTCTCTCTATCTCATAAATGTACTGGTAGAAAACAGGAAAAAAGCTACGACTAGCGGGGATAAAAAAAGTATCTTCTGCATGAGACAAAAGCACTCTTATTATTGACGGAATAATTACTGATTCCTTGTATGGTTTAGCTCTCTCAAAAAAGTCTCTGGGTATTTGATCAAATACTTTTTCAGGTATATTAGGTTCTTTTATATTTATTGTTAGGCTACCTTTGCCCTTGCTAATCTGTAAATACTCCAGATCATTATTTCCTGCAACACGAACCAAAAAAGTTGTTTTAAATTTCGTCTCTTTAAATTCTTGGATATTTGCTTGAAAAACTAATTTATTGGAACCAATAATCGTTTCTTTAATACTGGCATCAAGATTATAAGTATTAACAACTTCTTTTTCAATAAATCGGCTAAATTTATTGAGAATCTCATCGATTAATTCTTGATTAATCTTAATAGGTTTTTTAGAGTCAATTACTAAAGAATCAATTTGGGTATTTTCGGAAAACTTTCTAATATTGTCATCATTAAAAATTGTCCATAAAAGCTGAGAAACTAGGGTTTTGCCACTATTATTGTAACCAATAAAAGTATAAAACTTCTTGGTTAAATCTATAGTTTGATTATTATTTCTAATTGATCCCAAGTTCTTGATCAGTAGTTCCATATTATTTTTACCAATCACACCGAGAGAATAACTAATTTTTTAAAGGTGGACAAAATGCCCACCCTTAAAACTATTGTAAACTGCTAGTTAACTGACTTTTGGCCTTAGCTAAAGCTTCGCTTAACTTACTAGCATCCCGTCCCCCAGCTTGAGCTAAATTGGGACGACCACCACCACCACCAGCGCAGATTTTAGCGATCGCACCGATAAATTTACCCGCTTGTAAACCCTTATCTTTAATCACCCGGGGACTAAAAGCGGCCACTAAACTCACTTTATCAGCTGCGGGAGTCGAGGCCAAAACTACTGCCCCTTCCCCTAATTTTTGCTGTAGTCTTTCGGCTGCAGCCATCAAAGCATTAGGATCAATATCGCCCAAAGAAGCGACTAATAGCTTAAATTCGCCGATAGATTCAGCTTGAGATAGCAAAGCATCCGATTTATTTAGCGCCAACTCCTGTTTAACCGCTTCTAACTGCTTTTGTGTCCCCTTTAACTCTGATTGTAGGGCCGTAATGCGATCGGGAATTTCCAGAGGTTTGACCTTAAAGCGATCGCACAAATCCCGCACCACCTGATCCCGTTCATTCAAATAGGCTAACACGGCAGGGCCGGCCACCGCTTCGATGCGACGAATTCCCGCGGCGATTCCCGTCTCGGAGATGATTTTAAATAAACCGATCTCGGCGGTATTTTTAACGTGAGTTCCCCCGCATAATTCCATAGAAACGCTAGGAATATCGATAACTCGCACTTCTGAGCCGTATTTTTCGCCAAACATGGCAATAGCTCCCTTTTGCTTCGCTTCTTCCAATCCCATCACCGCTATCTCGGTGTCATGCGCTTCGGCAATCCAAGTGTTAATCTGTTCTTCCACCTGTTGCAATTCAGAGCTAGTCAGGGGACGAGGACAGTTAAAATCAAAACGGAGGCGCTCAAAACTGACGAGGGAACCTGCTTGGGAAATCCCCCCATCGACAAGCTTTTTCAAGGCCGATTGTAGCAGATGGGTGGCGGTATGATTAGCTTGGGCGCGACGACGACAGGAACGGTCAATCTGTGCATTAATTGTATCGCCGGTGGTGACAATTCCCCGCTCAATCCGACCAAAATGGATAAAAATCCCCGATTCTTTCTGCACATCCTCCACGCGGATAAGCAGATTATCGCCGGTTAAATAACCCTTATCACCGATTTGTCCACCCGATTCGGCATAAAAAGGCGTTTGATCGAGAACTACCTGCACCTCAGTGCCTGCTGCGGCTGATTCCACCGTTTTACCGGCGACTAAAACCGCCGTTACTGTTGCGGTTGCTTGCAAATCCGTATAACCGAGAAATTCCGTCGGGTGAATATGTTCTGCCAGCTTATCTAAACTACCCTGTACCGTCAAATCTATGGTTTCGTGGGCGGCTTTTGATCTTTGCTGCTGTTTTTTCATTTCCTGCTCGAAACCCGCCGTATCGACGCTTAAACCCTGCTCCTCGGCGATTTCTTGAGTGAGTTCCAGGGGGAAGCCATAGGTATCATAAAGGGTAAAGGCATCAACTCCCGAAATCTGGCTTTTTTCTTTTTCTAGAATCGATTCGAGCAGTTTCTCGCCTCTTTCTAGGGTTTCTAAAAATCTCGCTTCCTCTCGCTCTAATTCTGCCTTGATCACCGTTTCTCGTTCCCGAACATTGCCATAGACGGACTCGGAAAGAGCGATCGCAACTTCCGCCACTTTGCTGATAAATTGACCTTCAATACCGATTAAACGCCCGTGCCGTACTACTCTCCGAATCAGACGACGCAGGACGTAACCCCTGTCAGTATTCGATGCTGAGATACCATCCGCTATCATATGTACTACCGAGCGCACATGATCACCGATGACTTTTAGGGAAACTTTCGTTTTTTCGTCCGCTTTCTGGTAGTCTATGGCTGCTAACCGGGCCGCTTCGGCGACAATCGGGAAAATTAGGTCAGTTTCGTAGTTATTGGCGACTTTTTGCAGGATTTGCGCCATCCGTTCCAAACCCATCCCCGTATCGATATTTTTATTCGCTAGGGGTGTCAGATTGCCGTCTGCGTCGCGGTTATACTGCATAAAGACGAGGTTATAAAACTCGATAAAACGGCTATCATCCTCTAAATCGATGGTTTTATCCCCTAATTCCGGGTGAAAATCGTAGTAAATTTCCGAACAGGGACCACAGGGACCCGTGGGACCCGATACCCAAAAGTTATCCGCTTCGCCCATTTTTTGGATACGATGGGCAGGAATACCGATTTTATCGCGCCAGATAGCGAAAGCTTCCTCATCCTCTTTAAAGACACTAACGACTAATCTTTCGGGGGGAAGGTTAAAAACTTCTGTGGACAATTCCCAGGCCCAGGCGATCGCTTGTTCTTTAAAATAATCACCAAAGCTAAAATTGCCCAACATCTCAAAAAAAGTATGATGTCTAGCAGTCCGGCCGACATTTTCGATATCGTTGGTGCGAATACATTTTTGGGAAGTGGTAGCGCGGGGAAATTCCGGGGTCTTTTGCCCTAAGAAAATCGGCTTAAAAGGGAGCATTCCCGCAATAGTCAGCAAAACGGTGGGGTCTTCTGGGACTAGGGAGGCACTAGGGAGAATTTTATGGTTTCTGGCCGCAAAAAAGTCTAAAAATCGCTGGCGAATCTCGCTTCCGCTTAGGTGGTTACTCATAGAAGATGTCAGTTAATCAGAAAATGCCTATTTTATCCATTGTGGCATTTTTACGTTTTAACTCTCCACCTTTACCCTCGCGCCGCTTGTCGGACTTGTTCTAAGTCTAAATCCAAAGCTTGAGCGATTTGTTCCACACTTAAACCCAAAGCCAGCAAACGGGGAATAGATTCCAGTTTTCCTTCCTGTCGTCCTTCCTGTCGTCCTTCCCGTTTAGTTGCTTCCTTCCATTCCTGATAGGTTTGAGATAAGGTCATAAACACCTCTCTATCTTCAGTTTCTAGGATGTTATTTATTTCAATACTAACACGCAAACTAATTAATAATTCCAGGACATTTTCCCGGAAAGCATTACCTTGAGGTAATTCTAACAATTCTCGCACCGCTTGGTCTTGAGTTTTTCCCCGTCCTAATAATCTTAACCAAAGAGTCTCAGCAGTCACAGGCAATTGAT
>NZ_JAPZSR010000300.1:0-10197 GCF_027531875.1 Microcystis sp. LE19-84.1B
GGCCAAGCTTTTCTGGTCGGAACCCCCTAAGCCGAGTTTTCAAGGTGCTGCGCCGTCCACTTGGTTTTCGAGACTGGCCTTTTAATTCTAACGTAAAGCCGCCGTAGAACGGCGGGGTTTCAGACCCAAAATTTCCGATGAACCAGCCTCAAGAGCGAGAACCTTTTGCCAGTTTAGTTTTATATCATCTCTTTAAATGGTCGATCGTTAGCCCAACCCTACACGGCTATTTCCGCGGCCGCATTTACGGAGTGGAAAATGTCCCCCGGCGTCATCCTCTGATTATCGTCTGCAATCACGCCAGTTACTTCGATCCACCTCTATTATCCTGTGCCGTGCGTCGTCCCGTAGCTTATATGGCTAAAGAAGAATTATTTACCATCCCGATTTTAAAACAGGCGATCGCTCTTTACGGGGCCTATCCCGTCAAACGCAGCAGTGGTGATCGCGGGGCAATTCGGGCGGCGATGGCAGCCTTAGCAGCGGGCTGGGCAGTAGGAGTGTTTCTGGAGGGAACCCGCACCGAGGACGGATTGATCCATCAACCAAAACTAGGCGCGGCGATGATTGCCGCTAAAGCGGGAGTTCCCCTGTTACCCGTCAGTTTGTGGGGGACAGAAAAGATTTTTCAAAAAGGTTCTTCTTTTCCCCATAGTATCCCCTTAACTATTCGCATCGGGGAAGTGCTGCCGCCACCGATTTCTAGCAAAAGAGAAGCTTTACAGACAGTTACCGAGCGCTGTGCCGAAATTATTAACGGATTACACGCCCTCGGACGCTAAATCTTTGCCTTTTGCATGAGTAGAAAACGGGTTTCTCCGAGAAACCCGTTTTCTGTGCGTTACTCAACGGATTTAGTATTAGATTTCTCTCCCCTACACTTTCAAGTCAGGAATCTAGGCTAAAATTGGCATAACTCGACCATTGCCTCGACCATGTTCTTTTTTGTCCTCGGCTTCAATCTAGGCTTAACTTTATTTAATTGCTTTCTAGTCTGGAAATTGTGGCAATTGCGGCGGATTTTAGGGCGAGTGACCAAAATTTTAAACCGGGTGGAACGACGTTTACACCACATTTTTTACCCCGCCCCCGAATATATTGTCATCGCTGGGGCGAAAACCTATTATCTCCGACAAAACTATCAACGTCTCTGCGGACAGATACAGATACTGCAATCCCTATTCTTGACCTTCTCCCTGATTATCCGTTACTGGCAGCGTCAATCCCGTCAACGCCGTCGCCTGTGGTCGCTAAAATTGAGCAAAATCTCTAGCAATCAAGCAGCTGACAGCGATCGCCAGCCAAAGTAATACACAAGTACGAGTTAAATTCAAAGCCTGTTCGACGGTTTTGACGGTAATCGGGTTGAGGTTATCGCCCAATAAAGGTTTTTCCACAATCTGGCCTCGATATTGATTTTTCCCCCCCAATTGCACCCCCAAAATCGCCCCATAGACGCATTCACTCCAACCAGAATTAGGACTAGGATCCCGACGGGCATCGCGCCAACAAATGCTTAAAACCCGCCCCGGCCGGCCCGAAATTAGGGCGAGAGTTAAGACCGTCAAACGACAGGGTAGCCATGTCAAAACATCCTCGCTTTTGGCACTAAACCAACCAATATGGGTGTAGGGTGGCCGACGATAGCCAATCATCGAATCGAGGGTACTAGCGGCTTTATAAGCGCAAGCGAGGGGAACTGGCCCCACACCCAGAAAAGCACCGAGAAGGGCATAAAAAAGCGGCGCGGTAACTCCATCCACACCATTTTCACTGACGGTTTCTAATAGGGCGCGGAGGATTTCTTCCCGGCCGAGATTATCTGTGTCGCGACCAACGTATAAACTTAGTTGGCAACGAGCTAAGGTGATATTTTCAGCTTGTAAAGGTGCGATGACTGTTTCGGCAGCCCTGCGTAAACTTCTACCGGCTAAACAACTAGCCAAGAGAATCATTTGTACTAGGCAACTCAGCAGCAAATTGACCTGACCTAACCATTGGATTCCTAGCCAAGTTAAGACCCCGGCCAAGATAATTAAACCTAGTCCCAGAATTATGCCCGCTAAACGTTGGCGAATTTTTTCCCGCGTCCAATTAAGGATAACTTTTGTGGCAACAGCAATAATCGCCCCCATCACCTGCACTGGATGAATCCATCCCCAAGGATCGCCCACCAGATAATCTAAAACCGCCCCTAATACTAAAATGATCGCCGTTGCCGTTTCCTTCACAATTACTCCCTTTTACCATCGATATCCCGAATTTTCTCAATATTGTCTTCCCAGTTAGCCCCATCAAAGAACTGGATCTGAAAATCGCCTAAGACATTGCCCTCCAAACAGCGCAGGTTTATATCTATAGCGTCAGGATGGGAGCGGGGACGATAGAAAGGATGAATACCACAAACACGACAAAAATAATGTTGGGCTGTGTGGGTATTAAATGTATAGGTACTTAAAAAATCTTCACCGCTTAGGAGGGTAAATTGTGCTGAAGGAACAATCAGATGCAGAAAGCCTTTTTTCTGACAAATCGAACAATTACAGTCTAGAGCTTGATCATGCTCGATCGCCACTTGAAAACGGATCGCTCCACAGTGACAACCCCCCCCATAAATCTTTGCTTGTGTTGTTGCTGTCATAACTTCTAAACTACTAAACAATAAAGCTGGTTTCCTCTCCCCTAGCGGCGATCCAGCTACGGGCATCGTAGTATAAATCGGCTAAGGTAATCTTCCCTAGGGCCTCTTTTAATTTCTCGTGTAGGTGTTTCCAGATAGTAAATGTCACCCAATCTTCTGCCTGTTCGTCCCTGGGATGATAGCCTGATAATGGCTCGATCGTCTCTCCCACTGCCTCCAAAATTTGCCCCAACGAGATCCGATTTGCCGGCCTAGCCAATTGATAACCCCCTTGCGATCCCCGAAAGGAACGAACTAACCCCGCTCGTCGCATTTCTATCAGCAATTTCTCTAGATAAGCGGCCGGGATATCTTGACGCAGGGCGATCGATTTTACCGAGACGGGAGTTCCTCTAGGTTGTAAACTAAGATCCAGCAAGGCTTTAACACTATAGTGACCCCTAGTTGTTAGCTTCATTATCCCTCATTTTTACCTCTTTATCTCTATCCTACCCCCTGCCCTCATTGATGACAGAAAGGCTAACCTCCCTTCCCTCAGCATCTCGATCAACATTGATAAATTCTGTTAAGATTTCGATCGAGAGATAGAGTGTAATCAATTACAATCAATTTCCTCAAGCAAGTGATAATTTTTAGTTTATACCGTGTAAGATGAGTGTAGAGATCAATCGTAACCCGATTGTTTCTGGTCAGGGGGAGCAATTCTCCTCGACTAGCCTTGATGACCCTAACCTTTACTTATCTGCCGCGAACTTAAATGAACAAAACTACTAATCCAGAACCCCTGACTGGCCTCGAACTAATTGAGAAAGTTAAACAGCTAGGCAACCTCAGCAAAGAGGAAAAAGCTCGGGAATGCGGCTACTATACCATGACAAAAAATGGTATTGAACGCGTTAATATGATGAAATTTCTCAATGCTTTAATCGATGCCGAGGGAATTGACTTAGATAGCAGTGCCAATGGACACGGACGAGGTGGGCGCTCGGCCAGCTACCGGATCAGTGTCCAATCCAATAATAATCTCCTAATCGGTTCGGCCTACACCAAAAAAATGGGACTCAAACCGGGAGATGAATTTGAAATTACTTTGGGGAGAAAACATATTCATCTCAAGCAAGTTGGTGCCAGCGACGACGACGAATAGCAATAATTAAGGAGAGAGCCGTTTAACTCTCTCCTTGCCATTAGATAAGCTCTTGTCCATTGAAACTGGGTATTTTATCCTCAATCAGTCTTTAAGCATCTAGATCAAAGACTCCGTTCGATATGTCCGGTTAATTTTGTCCTATTAACCGCGTGTAATATACCTCTCCAGAAATCAGGCTAGAAGCCCGATCCATCAAGCTAAAATCTTCATTATTGGAGATGTCTAATGCAGCGACTAGAAAAATTGGCATCTCCTGGGGTGCTAATTAGGAATTCTCCGCTTCTTTGGAGACAATCCAGAAAGCGTGGATAATGCCGGGGACATAACCGATTAAAGTTAAGATGATGTTAATAACAAAGTCTAAACTCAGTCCCGTAGTCAAAAATACGGCTAAGGGCGGCAAAAAAAACGCACAAACTAGGCGAAGAAACATTGCTTGTACCTCAAAAAGACTTTAGTGAATCTTAATTCTATATTAAGCTTGCTCTCCTTAAAGTTGCCATAAAATGGGGGTAATTGCGAAAAAATTAAGGAAAAATTTATGATCGGCCTTCTTTTAAATATTCTTGCCACTGCCCTTAGTTTATTAGTGGTTGATATTATCTTCCCCGGTGTTAAAGTCGATAGCTTTATTGTGGCCATGGTTGCGGGGGCAGTTATCGGTTTAGTCAACGGACTGGTTAAACCGATTCTAGGGCTGCTTTCCCTACCGATTACTATTCTCACCCTCGGTGGCTTTATCCTTGTTCTCAATGGCTTTTGTTTCTGGTTAGCCTCGATCCTCGTCCCGGGATTCGCAGTTAAGGGTTTAGTGGCTTTTATCGGTGCGCCAATCGTCCTCTCTCTGGTCAACACCCCCTTAAATAAATACTTCGCCGAAAAAGGTTCCAGCGAAGTACCACAATAGTCAGTGACCAGTTATCAGTTATCAGTACCTTTACTATAACACCTTTGAGCCAAAAATCATACCTTCGGGCAGAAAAAGGCCAAAAATAAATACTTCGCCGAAAAGGGTTTCAGCGAAGTACCACAATAGTCAGTGACCAGTTATCAGTTATCAGTGTCTTTAGTATAACACCCTTTTTCGATCAGTGCAAGACTTTTTGCAAATTTTAGGCCAAGAATTTTGGACCCAAACCGACTTTCGGCGCGTACACCGCCCGATCGCCCAATTCTGCTTCGATGCGTAATAAGCGATTATACTTAGCCACCCGTTCACTGCGACTGAGAGAACCAGTTTTAATCTGTCCGGCATTAGTAGCCACCGCCAGATCTGCGATCGTGGTGTCTTCCGTTTCTCCGGAACGATGACTGATGACAGAACGATAACCGTGACGGGTAGCCAGGGCGATCGTTTGTAGGGTTTCCGTCAAAGAACCGATCTGATTGAGTTTAATCAGGATCGAGTTAGCAATACCCAGATCGATCGCTTTTTGCAGACGGATGGGATTAGTCACCATCAAATCATCGCCCACCAACTGAATCCGCGCCCCCAGTTTATCGGTCAATAATTTCCAATTATCCCAATCTTCCTCGTGTAAACCGTCTTCAATAGAAACAATCGGATAGCGATCGACTAAACTGGCCAAAAAATCCACCATTTCGGCGGGAGAATGGGCCGAACCATCGTAGAGGTATTGACCATCCTTATAGAATTCACTGGCGGCCACATCCATAGCCAAAGCCACCTCCGACCCCGGTTTATAACCAGCACGTTCGATCGATTCAATCAAAATATCCAAAGCTTCCTGATTTGAAGCCAAATTAGGAGCATAACCGCCCTCATCGCCCACACCGGTCAGTAATTTGCGTTCGTGCAAGGCCTTACCCAAAGCGGCGAATACTTCCGCTCCCCAACGCAAACCCTCCTTAAAAGAATCGGCCCCGATGGGGAAGATCATAAACTCCTGAAAATCGACGTTATTATCAGCGTGAGAACCACCATTAATCACGTTCATCATCGGGACGGGTAGCACATTGGCCATCGGACCTGCGAGATAACGATAGAGAGGCAATCCCAGATCCGCCGCCGCTGCTTTGGCCGTAGCCAGAGAGACGGCTAGGATAGCATTAGCCCCTAATTCTCGTTTATTGGCCGTGCCATCGCGATCGATCATAGCTAAATCGATACTAGCTTGGTCGAAAGCATTCATCCCCTGCAAAACCGGGACAATTTTTTCGTGGACATTGCGAACCGCTTTCAGGACACCCTTACCACCGTAACGCTGGGGATCATCATCGCGTAATTCGTGGGCCTCAAAACTACCCGTAGAAGCGCCACTGGGAACCTGGGCCAAACCGAGCGCCCCCGATTCTAACAGCACTTCTGCTTCGATAGTGGGACGGCCGCGGGAATCTAGAATCTCCCTAGCTGCGATCGCTTCGATGGGAACTTCGATTTTATCTAACATAACTTATCGTCTCCAACTCAATTTACGGGGTAATTTCGGCTGATTACTAATTGCCTAAAGGGAAATCCACGTTGACAATCTGCTTTTGATCATCAAAAACGAGGATTAAAGTGTCTGTCAGTTTTTCAAATTGAATCGTCACCAACACCAGATCCACGCCGTCCGTATCCGAGCCTTTTCTGACCTGAGTTCCCACGATCCGACGCACGGGGCCGGTACGCTTAAGTAAATTCTCCCAAGCGCCTTGTACTCTGGTGGGGAAAACTTCCGCTTTCAGGAGAGGATGTAAAAAACCTCGGGCCAGTCCGTAGTCTTTATTGACCAAAGCCGTGACAAAAGCGGTGCCAATCTCAGAAATACTGCGAAATTCGGGAAAATCGGCGGCAACTATCTGACCGGACCGGTTAAAGGTAACTATCACATCGTCGGTAACTTTCTCAAATTCAACGGTGACAATCACCAAATTGGCATTGATAGCATCGAGTAGCTTGCTTTTGACAATGCGCTTAAACGGTCCAGTATTGTCAGTGACTTGGCTTTCCCAGACCTTTTGCAGTTTTTCGGCAGTCCAGAGGGGTTTTAGTTGGGGTGACAAAGCTGCAATAACTTTGTCGTATTGTTTAGTTCCCAACCATTCTACTAACTGCCGAGCTTGCTTTTCTTCTCGGACGGGATCACCAATAGTGATCGCAGTCGGTTCTAGGTTCGCCTGTACCGGTGAAACGCTGAACGCGGTCCAAGGCAGGGAAAAACCAATTAAACACAAAGAGAGAATCGATACCCGTTTCGCTAATGAAAGCCGCATCATTTCAGCTATTGCTCCGCAAATAAATAACGTTTTTCCACTTGACGATTGAATTGATGCCATTGTTCATTAGTTAAAGCATTCAACATCGGTCGATCGAGCAATATCTCTCCTCTTGTTATACTGGTTTAACGATTAAGACTACCGCCGAACGCGCTTGCACCCGATAGGTTTCCGATTCAATAGCGGCTGCGGCATCTAAATCACAGGCTGCCTCGGACAATTGCCAAGCAGTATCGATGACGCGATGCCATTTTTCCCCTTGTCCCAAGGGGGGTAACTGGAAGTTGAGAGATTCCCAGTAAGCGTTCAGCATAATGTGTAAATACTCGTTCGCCTTGGGATGACGCAGGGAAAAAGCTAAACTGTGGGAATCTTCCGACCAATCGGGTTTACTCAACTGTACGCCATGCCAACTGAGATGGGGTTCAAGACTGGTATAGGTGACTTCTAGCAATTTTTCCTGACGGAAAAGAGCTAATTTTTTATTAAAATCGATCAGTCTCCTTACGAAACACCAAAGATCGAACTCTTGCTCTACCGCACTCCAATCGAACCAACTTAACTGGTTATCCTGACAATAGGCGTTATTGTTGCCCTTTTGGGTGCGTCGCACTTCGTCCCCCATCAACAGCATAGGTGTTCCTTGGGAAATAAACAGGATCGTTAAGAGATTTTTTATTTGTTGCAGTCGCAGGGTTTTAATCCTCTCGTTATTGGTTTCCCCTTCTACCCCACAATTCCAGCTAAAATTATCGTTGCAACCGTCCCGATTCTCCTCGCCGTTAGCCTCGTTGTGTTTCTCGTCGTAGGAAACTAGATCGTTAAGGGTAAAGCCGTCGTGACAGGTAACAAAATTTATACTTCTATTGACATCGGTATCGGGTCTGTGGTATATGTCGGGGCTTCCTAAAATCCGCGCCGCTAATTTGCTGACTATGCCGGTATCTCCCCGGACAAAAGCGCGCACATCATCGCGAAAAGGACCATTCCACTCGGAAAACCAATCGGCAAATTCGACAAATTGACCGACACTATACAATCCTGCCGCATCCCAAGCTTCGGCGATTAATTTTGTGCCGGCTAAGACCGGATCCGATTCGATCGCCCAGATCATGTTATAACCTTTTTGCAGAATCGGTTCCCCGTCCACATTGCGCGATAATACGGCCGCCAGGTCAAAGCGAAAACCATCGACGTGCATTTCCGACACCCAATAGCGCAAACAATCGAGAATCATTTTGCCAACAATGGGATGACTGCCCTTGAGGGTGTTACCACAGCCGGTATAGTTGCTATAGAGGCTTTTATCTTCCCCGTCGAGGATGTAGTAGGTGCGATTATCGATACCTTTCAAGGAAAGAGTCGGCCCGGTTTCGTCCCCCTCGGCGGTATGATTGAAAACCACATCGAGAATCACTTCGATCCCCGCTTTGTGTAAAGCTTTCACCAGATCGCGAAATTCATTCAAAGGACCCAGGGGTGAGCGATCGCTACTGTAACCGGCATGGGGCGCAAAAAAGCCGATCGTGCTATAACCCCAATAGTTAGTTAACCCTGGCATAGCGGCAGCGGGATCAAAGTAATGAATCGGTAACAATTCCACGGCAGTAATGCCTAGGTTTTTCAAATAGGGTATTTTTTCGATTAATCCCGCAAAAGTACCTCTTTTTTCCTCGCTAACGCCGGAATTCGGGTTACGAGTAAAACCACCGACGTGCATTTCGTAGATCAAACTGGCAGAGTAGGGAGTGCGTAGCGGTGCGTCATCTTCCCAATCGTAGCGGCCTGGATCCACTACCAGACCCCGCAAAGCTCGATGACAATTATCGCCTTTTTCGCTGGCAGCTTGTCGATCATAAATTTCCGCACCGACAATCGCTTTCGCATAGGGATCGAGAACTACTTTATCAGGATCGAAGCGATGACCCTGGTCCGGATTATCCGGACCATAGACTCGATAAGCATACACTTGACCGACTCCAATGCCGTGAACGAAAATATGCCAATAGAAAAAAGTGCGATTTTCTTGGGGATTCAGACGAATAATTTGACTAGGTTGCGGGGAATTGGCATCATCAAATAATAATAATTCTATGGCAGTGGCATACTTAGAAAATAGTGAGAAGTTGACACCATCGGCCAAGACAGTCGCACCGACGGGATGGCTTTTACCGTGATCGGTTTTTAAGGTCATTGTCAAGAGATAAGAAGTGATTAGGAGTAGTATAAGATTATTCGGCGTTGCTGAATCAAGCTATGAATGCCAAATGTGTGTCCTATCCAAAAGTTAGTTTTGGTCTAGGTTTTAAAAATATCACAAAAGAATGTTCAGAACTCAAATCAGCAACGCCAGATTTTAATGGAGATGGCGTGATTAATTTCCAAGACCTTGCCCTATTCAATAAAGCTCTCAATTTCCCGAGAGATCAAGAAAACAATTAGAGGAGTTTTCAATGGCCTTTCCCGAAGATTTTAGGCTTGATTAAGCCAATTGATTAAGTCAGCTTGAGTCTCAAAGTCTAGCAATGCTTCTCCTAAGTCTTCTAATTTTTCTACTGAGAGTTTTTGGATAGTTTCAGTGATATGCGGGGGAAGTTCACCAAAACGTCGCTTTAGTTGACGTAGCACTAACTTGGATGCTTCTTTTTGAAGTCCGATAGCTTCTCCTTGTTGAATCCCTTCGATTCTACCCTTTTGAATCGCTGCTTCTCTATCTTGTTCGTATAAAGGGGCTAAACGCATAATAAATTTCCTCTCCTCCTGGGTTCTTTTGGGTAAGGCTTGCAAGTTTCTACTCAAATTGTATAATAATTTTAAGGAAGCTGATTTAAAGGGATGATGAGGAGACAAGGCCTCTAATTCATCAATCGCTCTGGTTCTAGTTCCTCCTCTGCCTAATAATCTTAACCAAAGGGTTTCAGGGGTTTCAGGTAATTGATGCAGGACAATAAGGGATGTGGTTAATGCTGGAGGTAAAAAGTAAATTCCTTCTCCCCAATCTGGGTTTAATTGACCTGAAAAAGCAGTTATAATCCTCTGACTGGCAGTAGGAGTTAGTATCCATAGTCTAGGAATATTTTCTGCTAATAAGGGTTGTTGATGACGGTGAGCTTCTCTTTGTAATTGTTCCCGCACAGTCAACAGTTTAGATAAACAAGCGAGAATTCCCTCAATCGTGACAGGATTG
>NZ_JAPZSR010000094.1:0-27906 GCF_027531875.1 Microcystis sp. LE19-84.1B
AAACTCTAGAAAGTTTAGAGGAATATGTCTTAGTGAATAGTAAACACCAACGAGTAGAAACTTTTCGACGGGGTGAACAGGGTTTATGGATTCTGCAAACCTATCAGCAAGAAAGTTTTAGTTTGCAGAGTATTAATCTGATGGCATCTTTTCGGGATTTATACGAGGATGTCACCCTATAGGGAATGAAAAATAATTAAGGTACAACCTCAAAAGGTTGATTTCCATCCCGTTTAGTCTTTATCATCTAAAATATTTGTAAAAACTTCTTCTACTCGCTCAGATAAATCTGATGGTTGAAAATAAACTCGTCCAACTCTTCCTTTTAATTTTTGGTCTAGGGTTTCTGGAGTGGAAGAATTGGAAGATTGATTAGATAGAATGGTCAATCTCACTCGCTGACCTGCTAATTTAGCACTATGCTGTAAAATTTCTTCCCAAGTCCCCTCTAAAGTGTTTTGTTCCATAGATATTGATTTGAATTTCGTTCTTTACTCAGTGTAACAAGCAAAAGATAAAAAAACAAATTTCTAGATTTTTTTTGTTTTATTGTTTTTTACCGGGGGGAATAAAACGGATTTCAATTCTACGTCTGCTTGCATCTGCGTCACGATTAACCGCGGCTAATTTACCCGATGGGAGGTATAACTGTCCTGCGGAAAAAGCTCGAAATTTGACGTTTTTGAGTTTACCTGTGTTTTCGATTTCTTGCACTACTGCTAAAGCTCGCATTAATCCTAAATCAGTGTTAGAACCGGGTACTAGCATTTTAACAGATTGTTTTCTGCTGGCAACCGATTCGATATTTTTATCGAGATTACTTGTCTGCTGTATTCCCTGTCCGTCGGTGTGTCCAATTACTTGAATAAAGTCGATTTCTCTGTCTTTAGTAATGGTTTCGATAGCGGGAATAATGCGCTGACGAATATAGGTTTTTAAAGCGGGGTTTAATTCAGCACTTCCCGACTGAAATTTAAATTTTCCTGATTTTTCATCGATAACTATCGGGGTTGCTGTTTGCAGTTTTTGAAGTTTTCGATTTGCTTCTTCGAGATACCTAATCAGTAGATATCTCCAAGAGTGATAAACCAATCACAGCTTGCTTTTATGCTGTGTACTAACAAAATAGTGCAACGACTGAAATATATGTCTTTCATTGCTAATTTAATTTTATAAAAAAACTATGAGCTAAATAAAATAATTTTTATTTAGCTCAACTCCTTTGCTGGAAACATTTTCAGTCTTAAAATAATATTATGGAGGTGTCTAATGGTCAACTGGCTATTTAATTGCTTACATTTGAATAAATTGTCTAAATCTCTCCCTTAATTCCTTCTTAGAGGCGATAATGAAGATAAATTCGTTATGTCTGCTTGTCCTATTGAATAAATTTAATCACTTATTTTTGGTGTTCTCTCTTATATTTTTGCATAAATGGGATGCTCTCGATGCTCCCGTGTTTTGATTGATTGACAAACCCCTACTTTTTGTGGATAATAAAGCAAAGACGGCCAAGAGCAACATTTGGCTTATCTTCAATATTTCGCTTATCTTCAATAATTCTAAAAGTCGTATCTCCTAGATTATATAAAAAGGGTTGTAAATTGTAAGTTCTATCTCCTGCAAAAATTTCGTTTTCGCCAAAACTCCAATCTTTCCACCAAGACGGGGCTTGATATGGTCTTGATGAGCCAGAAATTTTTTCGGGAAACACATCAAAAATTAAGCGATAAACGCCAATTCCTTGAGGATTATTGTCAAGATTTATTAAAGCATTAAATTCTAATTGACTATTCGTAGATTGCCAATTCGTTAGTTGAAGGGGAATCAGTGAACTTTGGGAATCTAATTTTTTAAATTCTTCTTTGTTGTTATTAAAGTCACTATCACTATTGAGTTGATAACTAGCAGAATTAGCTAGTGGCAAAGTATAGAGCAGAGGATTATAGTTGAGTCTATATTTTAAAGAAGTCTCTTTTGGACTATCATTGCTTGTTTGACTAGGAATAATAAGTCGTTCTACATTTTGAGGATTGTCCACTTTTATCACTATTCTACCATCATTAATCACTTCTACTCGTCTAATTCCTGATTTCTGAAGATTATCCGATGTCGGAGAAGAAGATGGTTCATTGTCATTAATTTGCAGTAAAGCAGGTTTTTCAAAAATTTGAGTGGAGAAAATAACAAAATTTTCAGAAGGAAAATTAAGTCCTGTATTTTGACTTTCCGATTTGATTTTATCGAAATATTGTTTAACCTGAGAATAGCGACCTAACACTAAGATATAAAAGGGATGATTTGTTTTAACACTGGGATAACGAATATTATCTAATCCAACATCATAAATATCCCCCAAAAATTCACTTTTGACTGCGATAATACCGACGGCGTAACCATCCTTCAGGAGATAATGATCTTTGAGTTGTGCTACTAAGTCTTCCCATTGGGCTTTTTCTTGATATAAATCCGTCACAATAACGTAGAGGGAATTGGGTGGATCAGTCTTTTGGGGTGCGATAATTTTATGAGTGGCCGCATCTCTTAATTCAGGTCTTCCCCCACTATAAAACCAGGCAGTTTCAGCCGATTGATGATTGATCGGCTCCTTGAGTCGCTGAGTCCCAAAAACATAAAAGGTAGGAGATGGCGTGACGGGAAAAGCTGTATTTGTCGCACTTCTTAATAATCTTAGGGTTCTAATATAGCGACTGTTGCGATCGCTGACAAACCCTTTCATAGAGGGCGTACCATCAATTTGAATGATGATTTTTTCTGGTTTGTCAGGATTTGATGATATTTTTGCGGTGGCAGTCGGGGTTGATAGCTCAGGGCATGACCAATTTTCAGGCTTAGGACAGCCGACTAGGACTGTTCCAAGTAAAATTAGAAAGACAGGCAAGACAAGTTTCTTCATAAATGTAAAGAATTGTTGCGAAAAAGTAAAAAACTTATTAAGTAAATTTAATTATTGTGGACAAAAAATATTTCCCTTGCTAGGATAACATCAAAGCGGCGGGTTTAGATCATTTTATTTATCCCGATTTTTTCTTAGACTCATTAATCCCAGTTATTACAGTAATGAATGAGCAGAATTCGATTCCACCAGAAATTGCAGGTCTTGCGGCTGGCATCATGATCGGTGCGATGATAATGGTAATCGGTCGGATGCTATTTGGCAATGGCATCATTCCCACCTATACCAGCAATTGGATACAAAGTAATTATATGCCTGCCGTTCTCGTTGTGGGGGCGTTTTCTAGTGTGTTTGCTGTTATCTGGTATCTAATATCTCTTAAGTGGTGGCGAACGTTTACCGAGAAAGAATTCAGCCAAGCTCGAATTTCTTGGTGGCTGTTGTTTGTCTTGCCCTTTTTGAGTTTCATTATTTCTTTGTTTATCTGGGGAAAGGATGGTAACAATAATCTAGAAACCAAAGCTTTGGTTTTTTTTAGCTTGATTTTACTATTAGGAATGTGTTCCAGTTACTGGCTATCTACCGCCCTTAGTACCCCTCCAAATATGCGTCGTGTTGTTCCCCTAGTTGGTTTGTTTCCTCGTTTTCGTTAGAAATTAGTTTAGAGGTTATTAAAACGTTATGTCAGTTTACGTTATTGCCATTGGTGGAACAGGGATAAAAATTGTTGAAGCCTTATGTCATCTAGCAGCAGCGGGTATTTACACTCAAGGTGAGCGTATTCCAAAAATAGAAATTCTCTTTGTTGATCCCGACAAGGGTAATGGCAATCTTAAAGAGGCCGATGGTGCGATTGCGACCTACCAAAATTGTACTAAAAATATCGATCAAGGAATTAATCCCACTCTTAATTGGTGGATGCAGACAAAACTCGAATTTTTAGGGTTGTGGACTCCCTTTCAAAAAGCAGATGAATTT
This sequence comes from Microcystis sp. LE19-84.1B, assembly GCF_027531875.1. NCBI lineage: Bacteria > Bacillati > Cyanobacteriota > Cyanophyceae > Chroococcales > Microcystaceae > Microcystis > Microcystis sp. LE19-84.1B. Next base: position 3,896 of record NZ_JAPZSR010000094.1, read on the forward strand.
CGTTTGAGAGATGTCTTTAAATACGATAACTACAATGGAAACAGGGAAGTTATTCGTCATTTATTCGATGTTCTTTACACTGAAAAAGAGCGAGATGTCTTGTTAAAAGATGGGTTTCTAGGCCGACCCGCTATTGGTTCAGCGATTATGACTCAACTTCGGCAAAATGTGGCCACTAATGAGAGTTGGAAGGAATTGATCGGCAAGATTGATAGCGATCTTAAAACAGAAGCAAATAACCCTCCGCAAGTTTTTCTTTGTGGCTCAATTTTTGGGGGAACCGGTGCATCGGGATTTCCTACATTGGGTCGTCTAATTGCTAAAGAATTGGATAATCCAGAGACAGGAAATCTCCTCAGAAAAGTAAAATTGGGTGGCTTATTAATGTTGCCTTATTTTCGCTTTCCCTCTAAGGAAGATAAAGAAGCCGTTTTTGCTCGTTCTGAGGAATTTATTCTGAAAACAGAGGCCGCCCTAAGATATTATGGGACACAAGATTTGAAGTTTGATACTATTTATCTGTTGGGAATGCCTACCATGACTAATGTAGAGAAGTTTAGTAAAGGGGGAAGTGACCAGAGAAATGATCCTCACGTTTTGGAATTATATGCAGGTTTAGCCCTAAGAGATTTTATTTTTACCCCAAAACCTAATGAAAGACAGGTTATTTTGCTGAGTCGTAACAAAGATAATGAGATCAGTTGGGAGGATGTACCTGATAAGGATGAAGTTCGTCGAAAGTTAACTAATGCCGTCCGATTTGCCTATATTTGGTTATCGAGAATTGTTCCAGGATTAGAACACGCTAAAACCAAATTAGGTGAGGTTCACTTTGCAGAGCCATTTTATGATCAGGAAAGCATTAAAAAATCGGGCGAATGGGATCGAATTAATGAGATTAAAGTCTGGTGTGAAGCTTATCTCAAATGGCTGGGAATTCTTCATGCTAATGGTATCGGTTTAAGATGGTTTAATGTTACAGCTTTTTACAATCAAGGCAATTTGATCATAGACCGTTCCAACTTTCCCGATCTAGTAGAGAAAGGTCTGGATAAAGAAATTAACATTCGTATTAGAGATTTAAGCAAGAAGGACTTACAAGGAATTGACAACGGGACAACGGGACTGGCTAAAGCTCTGTATAAGGTTTTATCGGAAAAAAGTATTTAAAAGCATTAAGAGGAGATGGATTCAATGAGTAGCTCTTTTTTACCCCCCTTGAAATCACAAGCGCGTGTCAAACCAGGAGAAGCGGGAAAATGGCAACCCCAAGCAGGAATCGCTTATACAGAGGTTGCAGATAGTTTAACCCGCCCCGAGATTGGGACTAATACTCAAAGTATTAGTTCAATTCCCGATATGTGGGCAAGACCGTTACTTGTGGATATGGTGTTACGGGATCAAGAATATCCGCTTCATAGTGCCATTAAAGCCCAATGGAAGGGGATGTTAGCGGCGATCGCCCTAGCAGAGGTGAAACGGCTTAAACTACAAGCCCAACTACTAGATTTAGATACGCTCCAAGCCGATGCTTTGATCAAAGCATTAATCGCTCTATCACCTTCCAGTCAAAGAACGGTTTATCAGTCAACGGAAAGAATTAGGGGGGAAAATCGTAATCCTTGGCACAAAATCTATGTTTTTCTGCTGAATGGACAGTCTGTGGGCATGACTTCTCCCGCAACGTTAGTCTGTCCTGCCGAAGAGGGGAACTGGGAAGGTATTCCTTGGTATGCAGATGGACGCTTACATTCCCCCTTGGACTCCAGTGAATATTTAACAGAAGATGACAAAATTCAATTATGGTTGTGGTTAGATAACTTAAAAACTCAGCTTGACAGTCAAAGGGGGGTAGATTCTGCCAAACTTAAAGAACTTTTGAATGAATATAAAAATGAACTGGCACAGGAGCTAACGATTGATCCTAGAGGGCAAACTTTTAGACCTAGTAGAAATGTTGCCTATTTTGGAGTACCGCTTACTTTAGGGGATTTAGATGCTCTCAATATTCCAATTCAAGCGAAAAGAAATCCTTCCAGTGTGAGTATTTTAGCTTTAGGGAAGTCAATGAATGAAGAGGTTATTTTCATTCCAGACCTTGAGCAATTGAAAAAACAATGGCCAACCAAACAATCTGTTGATATTTGGATCTATGATACGGTCAGCGCCGCTATTTTTGATAAAGCCGAGTTTACCAAACAATATAAAGGAAAAGTCAAGTTTCTCACAGAAGATGACATCTTTACAAAAACCTTTTTCTATTTGGAAGGAGAGGGAAACTTACCAGGGGCATTACTCCCTGAAGACACAAGGGAGATCACTTATACGGTTGATGAACAAGAACGTCATTTAACCCCTTTATTACCGCTAGAATCTGAAGTGCTTAATTATTTTAGCTCAGAAGAACTCATTAAGCGTCTTGCTTTTAATCCGACGACCATTGGCAACCAATCAGCCGTCAGAGTATCTTTAACTTTACCCTTATCTGGGGCAGACTTTACCATTCACAGAGAGTATCCTATTGAAGTTAACAATGCAATTACAGCGAAACCATTCTTAGAAATTTGGCCGAATTTTAAAGCCCCGAACTGGAAAGCGTATTATGCGCTATATTTTGACGACCGCAACGAAGCGACCAAACAAGATAAAATCTTTCGAGCCGTTTTTCCTGAAGCAAGAGAAATTCATCCCCTTGATCTTAAAGACTCCCAAATTACTCGTTTAGATAGTTTTCCCGATTATATTCTTTGTCAGGATGAAACAGGGATTTCTCAAGGGTTAATTTTGTTGAAAACACCTCCTAAAGTGGGGGATCAAAATCCCAGTAAAACATGGACAGTAGGCGTTGATTTTGGTACATCTTTCACCAATGTCTATTATCAGATTAATAATGCGCGCGACGCTCTCACCTTAACGCCGCTGCATCTTAAAATCATCGAGCAAAGTGCGCGTTTCCTCATTTTGTATGAATACTTCATGTCGGGTAAAGCCGAAAAATTTCCCCTTTCATCCGTTCTGACCATTAGAGGGAGTAAAGAAGAGGAAAGACCTGTACTAGATGGACGGGTCTATATCCCCGAAGATGTCATAGAGTTTGATCCCACTCAAGCTCATATTAAGAGCGGGCTTAAATGGACGCTTGAGAATCCTGCCTATAAGCGCACCTTTCTAAAGCATTTAGCCCTTTTAATTACGGCTGAAGCGGCGAAAAATCATGTCAAAAAGATCAAGTGGTCTATTTCCTATCCCTCGGCCTTTTCTCGCACGGAAAAAAGGCTCTATCAAGTGATGTGGGAACGAATTATCGAGGATTTAGGCCAAACGACGGGAATTGACCATAAATGGTTAGACATAGGCAACCCCTATCGTGCAGAAAGTTTAGCATTAGCCCATTATTTTGCCGATGAAGATGAAGAAGGAAAACACCTCAGTTATACCACCTGCATTGATATGGGAGGGGGAACGTCCGATATTTGTATCTGGGAAAATGGTGATGTGATTCATCAATGTTCGGTACAGATAGCAGGAAGAGTCCTATTTTCCCAATTTTGGAAAAACCGACCTAATTTTCTTTATCAGAAATTTCTTGATAAGTACAAAGCTGACAAAGATTTAAGCAATATACGGGATGAACACTTTTTCGTGAAACTTGAGGGCGTATTGGCGGCCAAAGGAAGCGAGTGGTTAGAACGCAATCGAACGCTGATGGACGACGATCCTGATCTGCAAACGATTGTACAACTTTCTACACTAGGAATTTCAGGTTTGTATTACTATATCGGTCTTGTATTGGGTGCTTTAGACATTGAGAAAAAATACACTCGTAAGCTGAATACGCCAGTCTATATTGGGGGAAATGGCTCTCGTATTCTTAATTGGTTGGATTTAAGTGGAAGATTTAGTCCAGATTCTGAAGCTTCTCTCCTTTTTAGCCGATTGCTCAGTAAAGCATCAGGATTTGAGGACAAAAAAGTAGCCACTGTCCTTAGTTCTAAACCGAAAGCAGAAGTCGCTTGTGGCTTAGTTTTAGATCAAAGAAAGAAACGTTATCTTAGTTCAACGGGATTACAAGATGATGATGAAGTGATTTTCGCAGGAGAAGATTGTGAGGTGAATGGGGTGGCTTTTGGCTGGCAAAATCGCCTTGATTTAACTCAATTTCAAAAAATTGAAAGCTTTAAGCTGGTTGGGTCAGATGATGAGGAGGTAGGATTAGCCAATCTTCAGAAATTTCTAGAGGATTTTCAACGAGCTTTTAAGGAGTTAAAAATCACCAGTATTAAACCGCTCAAACAGTATGACGATGAGCAATGGCGCAATAGTCTCTGGACAAATGTTAAGGATTCGGTAGAATCCAATTTAAGGGATGATTTAGAAGGTCGTAACTCAGAGGATGTCAGGGTTGAACCTCCCTTTATCTTAGGGTTAAAAGCCTTATTAAAAGAATTAAATAGCAGACTATAGGAGGAAAGGAACGATGAGGGTTAGAAAAACATTTCTGATACTTTATTTAGCAACGGGATTATCTGCGGGGTTGTTAAGTGGTTGTAATCTTTCTGGGCATCAAGCACAACACTCTTCTTCTTCATCAGCGACAGGAAGTTCAATGGGGCAATCAACAACAGTTGCAGACGCTCAACAGACTGCCGCTATTAAAAATTTAAAGGCACTGCGACAAAAACGCAAGGCTCTGAATACTTTTGTAGCAAATATTGAAGTTACAGAAAGTGGAACAAAAGTAGAAAACCCTGTAGATTATGCTGAGGCAAAAAAAATTGTTGATGAACTTGCTAATGCTTACAAGACATTTAAAGATAGTTTATCTGATGATATTAAAACGAAAATCGGTTTTAATAATATTGATTCAAAGATTGAACCTATCCTAGAAGGAACTTCTCAACAGCGAAAAATTCTAGAGGATTTAGCAAAAGAGCAGTACAGTGAGGCTCAAAATAAACTATCTCAATTAAAAATTGATAGCCAGCCTATTTATCAATCAGATATTGATGGAGAGGATGGTTCAAGACAACGAATTGCGACTAAAAAGCTATTAGAGCAAATTCTAAATGAAACCGAACCTCTCGCAACTTTAACAATTGATAATTCATCAACTCAAAATCCGATTACCTCAAATTCTCTTACTAATTCTCTAACTACAGATGATTTAAAAACTCAATTAGAACAACTTAAGAAGGATATTAATCGTAATAATTGGATATGGCCTTTATTCAATACTCTTGCGTTACTTTCACTTAGTTTTATTTTTTTACGGAGCAAAAGGAGTGGCGTTACTATCACTTATGATGAAACTAAGCAACTGACAAATTCATCTGATGAACAGCAAAAAACTTTAGTAGAATTGCAAAAAATCAACAGCGAAATTAAAGGTTTGCAAGAAAAATTTTCTTGGCTACAAATTCTACCATTTAATAAAAAACAAGTTAGTAGTTCAGCATTAAAAGAAATAGAAACAAGCCTAGAAAACGTTGGGAAACAAGTCAATGAACTATTTAAGAAAATAACTATATCACATCTTGTTGGAAGTAATGAAGCAGAAACAGGGATAATCACTGGTGCAAAATCAACTTCCCTAGGTGAAAATACGCCAGATATACTGGGAGATTCAGGGGGTCAAGTTAGTGATATTGAAAAAAAAGACACCGATCAATTATATCAACAACTAAAAGAAAATTTCGATAAATTAAAAAATGCAGATTTTGCTCAATTAAAGGATCAATATAAACAACTACAAAAAAATTTCGAGCAATTAAAAGAAGAAATGGGTACAGAAAGCTACAAAAAATTAGAGAGTAGAATTGAAAAACTAGAACAACAAAATGAAAATTTACCAAATCAGGTACAGCAGTTACAGCAACCTAAAGACAATTCAGAGTTAACAGCTAATAAAACTGAGACAGTAGATATTCCCCAGCAATGGAAAGACATAATCGATTCCTATAATCATTCTCCAGAGAGGATATTTAATATCAATGGGGTGCAATTACAGGGAGAAGTGGTCGAGGATGACCAACAACTAGAACAAAGACGGAATAATTTAAGTAAGCCTGTTTTCTTGAAATCGCATTCATATCCTCATGGATATTATTATATCATATTAGTAGAAAACCATTTAGTAGAAAAACATTACCTCCTCTTTCCGAAACAGAACGCTATTTCCCCATCTCAAGAGTTTACAGCATCCGCTTTATTTGATGGCTGTAAAAGCAGCAACAACAGTAAATTTACCTTAATTTTACCTGCACAAGTTACCTGGGTTAGTGACAGTGGGATGTGGCAACTGAAACAAAAAGGAAAATTAGAATACAATTAATGTAAGCTAACAAGCTCAAATATTTTAGATAACTTCCCGTATTTATCAATAATAAAGCGACGAATTCTCATTAACACATCTCGACCAGTACCACCTAATCCGAAATCCAAACTACCGACTGGGGTTTGATAGCTTGATTGGCAGTTAAACGACACTGATTTAAGCGTGCCAGTCGGGGATAAACGTGCCATTCTGCTCGCTGAATATCGGTATTTTTAGCACTTTGGCTAGATTGCCAAGGAATTGACTTTAAAACCGCGTCTATATCTTCCCTTCCGCGAATTAAAATCGGTTCTGCAATCGGTTGGACATTATCAGCAAAGGGGAATAAATAAACGGAATCGTTATTTTTTAAACTATCGCGAATAATTTGACCGAGGCGCGTGCGTCCTTCATCATTAAAGTTAACACTACCGGTAAGATCGATCGCTAGGATAACATCTCGTCCCTGCCAACGAGCCACCAAATCTAATCCCAGTTTTTGCCAATCGGTAAGCGGTTCCCCGGGGGATACCGTTAAACAGTCAGCACTTTTCATTTAGCCTCGTTCAAGAGTGAAAAATTGAGCTTATCCCTATCCTTCCGCCATTGTACTAAAAAATTAATACTTCTTAAAAGTTTTTTTCGCTTTTATTCTCGATTTGCCCTAGGTCATTGTCAATAGTAACCATAGATTAAACTAAATTTTAAAGTTCAGCTGCCCGCGCATTTAAGTGGGTGAGTGGAATTAAATATAAGATGAACGTTGGTTGGGTTGAAGCATGAAACCCAACGCCAGCATGGGTTACGCTACCGCTAACCCATCCTACAAATAATTGTGCCTCCCTACTTAAATTGCTTGTTGAGATAAGGCAAGAGGTAACAGTAAAGGGATTGGGAGAGATTCAGAGGTTAAAATGTGTCTTTTATCCTCTAACCACCTAATCCTAATTCTCGTCTGAGCAATTGAATTGATTTATCCCCAATATAATTATCACTACAGATAATTTCTGGCAGACGAATTAAATCCGATCGCACTTCATTAATCAGATTTTTAATTAAAGTATAACTCGCTTGATCGCTGATAATTGTCTGGGAAGTTCGGGCTAAAACTTTTAACTTATCCGTTTCATGAATTTGGGCAGACATAACTAATAAATCATCGCCCCGTAAACTATGAATTAAAACTTCGGCCACCTTAATAATACCGGTGCTAATACTGACAATCCCTAAACGGCTATCGGTGGGTAATTTTTTGATTAATGCCAATTCCTTGCTGTAATCGTAGATATCGATGGGAATGACTCGCAGCTGAAAAGGAGCAGCAATTTCCTCCGCCACACTGATAAAATAGCGACTGGTGACAACAGTGGCAGATTTAGTATTGGCTAAAACTTGGGCTAAATCCTCCATTGCCACTAATTGGACGGGAATTTTGAGGGATTGCTCTAATTCTCTTAACATTAGTTCCCCTGCACCCAAATCGTGACGGGGAATGGTGACAAGAACTTGAGAACTACACTGCGATCGCCAATCGATTTCCGCCAGTAATAACTCGCGAATTTGCTCTAAAGTTAAACCTTGAGCGAGAAAACCAGCCAAACTCTGGCGAATTAGTCGGCCTATTTCTGGATTTTGTTCCAATAGGGGCGAACCCAATAAATTATCGTTTTCATGCCCGCGAGCCTTGACATAAATCCCCGAACCTGCTATGGATGCCACTAACCCATCGTCTTCCAGTTGCTGATAAATTTTACTTATCGTATTACGGTGTAATCCCGTGATCATAGCTAGTTGACGGGTGCTAGGTAAACGATGGCCCGGGGGATACTGACGAGAGGCGATAGCGAAGCGAATTTGGTCAAATAATTGCTTAGAGGCGGGTATTTCACTGTCGGGCTGGATTTGGAACTGCATCGGATCACTTCGCTCACAAACTACTTTCGCTGATGCCCATTCTATCATTAGACCCTCTGCTGTAATCGGACATCTTCCCTGATCTGATGGGTTTCCGAGGCAGTATTCAGGAGCTAGAAGCAGAAAAAAACAAGATATTATTTATTTAAACTAGAAAAGCTACTTTTTTACTTAAAAATAGTTAAAACAATCATTTTAATCCATCCCCGAAATCCCACTTGTGCGGTAGATAGTCAACAGCTGATTAAGGGGATTGATCCTCGTGGAGAAGTTTTAAGCGATCGCTCAAGGTTTTGGTTAAGCGGACAGTTTCCCGTTTTAGCGAATTTTGTTGATAATCAAGCACATTAATCCCTTGACCGATATTTACTGTCGCTTCGCTTCCCCATCCGGGGTAAGGCTGATTATAACTAATGCTTACTGGCAAAATCTTGATATCGGCATCGGGTTTCATCGTCTTGACTTCCAACGCAATCCGCGCTACTCCCGGTTTAAGGGGATGAACCACTCGATCGCGACAGATACCCCCTTCCGGAAAAATCGCCACCATTTCCCCCGCGGCCAAAAGTTCGACACTATGGACCAGACTACCCATACCGGGGTGATCGGTGTTGACGGGAAAACCCCCCAAACGTCGGATAAACCAACCTTGCACCCCTTTCATCTCGTTAGCGGAAACCATAAAGCGCAAATCGCGTCTAGTAACTGAGCGCCCCACTGCGTAGGGTAAAATCAAGGCATCCCAACGGGAACGATGGGTAGGTGCCAAGATGACACCTCCCGTTAGGGGAATATTTTCCTGGCCCGTAACCGTTATTTTGCTGAAAAAAGCTGGTAAAACTAGATAATTTCCCAGAAAATAACAAAAGCGAATTAAACAGGGATTAATTCGGGAATTGACAGCAGGACTTTTTCTAATGGTGAGGGACTCGTCAACGATAGTGCTTTGAGACATCCGAGTGTTAGGAAAGATCGAGACTTTCTGACCACTTCTACTTTAGTCTAGTTGTCTGGGGGGTCGCCATCTTGTCCTGACCAGTTCGGCAATTGTCTTGGGGGATTAATAGACCTCTTGCATAATTAATTTTTCAGGGTTCAAAAACGGCAAAAATAAGGATTAAATGGCATAAAGTCTGTAAATAGACCATTTAACTGATTATTATTCATTCTTAATTCTCCTGACTACTGACTACTGGCTACTGACTCCCAACCCTAACAACAATTTTTGATTTTTACAAGAGGTCTAATGGTTAGGATTGGGGTTGTACTCCCGATCCTACCGGTGCGATCGAGTTTAATTGCAAAGAGGGATGATCTTCTTTGACTTGCTGTAAATTCCACTCATTTTTGAATAATAAGACGGGACGACCCCAGTAATCTTTGACAGTTAGAGTATTAAAGAGTTTACCTGCTTTTTCTAAAGCGGCCCAACCCCCGGCGACCCAACGGGCTAAACTATAGGCTAGGGGTTCGAGGGTAGTTTCGACTCCGTACTCGCTTAAAAGACGGAATTGCACCACTTCAAACTGTAATTGACCGACGGCGGCTAAAATTGGGTCGCGTTTAAATTCATCGATCGAGGATAATATCTGTACGGCCCCTTCTTCCTGTAATTCCGAGACTCCTTTTTGAAACTGTTTGAACTTGGAAGGGTTAGGATTTCTGAGATAGGCGAATAATTCCGGAGAAAAACAGGGAATACCTTCGTATTCGAGCTTTTTACCCATATAAATGGTATCACCGATCGCAAAGACCCCGGGGTTATTCAATCCGATCACATCTCCGGGATAAGCTTCTTCAATAACTGCCCGATCTTGGGCAAAAAGCTTCTGAGGACGGGATAAACGGATAGTTTTACCGGTTCTAGCGTGGTTTACTACCATATCCTTCTCGAATTTCCCCGTACATACCCGCACAAAGGCTACCCGGTCGCGATGTTTGGGATCCATGTTTGCTTGCAGTTTGAAGACAAAACCGGTGAAATCGGGATAGGTGGGATCAAGGACACCGAGGGAGGAATTGCGTCCTCTGGGTGGCAATCCATAGTCGAGGAAGGATTCTAGGAATAATTTCACCCCAAAATTGGTCATGGCGCTACCAAAAAAGATCGGGGTCATTTCTCCTGCGTGGACTGCTGGCAAATCCAATTCTGCACCCAATTCCGAGAGTAGTTCTATATCCTCTTTTAACTGGTAATACAGGTCTTTTTCGAGATGATACTCAATTTTGGGGTCGCCAAGCTCGATCACGGTTTCCTGCGCCTCCTGAGAGCCGTGGGAGCGACGTTCAAACAGGTGTATGGTTCGGGTGGCCCGATCAAAAACTCCCCGAAAGCGATCGCCAATTCCGATCGGCCAATTGACGGGATAGGTCTGTAATCCTAATTCTCGCTCGATTTCGTCCAATAAGTCCAGAGGTTCGCGGCCGGGGCGATCCATTTTGTTAACAAAGGTAAAGATGGGTAACTGCCGCAGTTTGCACACTTCAAAGAGTTTTCTGGTTTGCGGTTCCAAACCTTTGGCCGCGTCGATTAACATCACCGCATTATCGGCAGCGGCTAGGGTACGATAGGTATCTTCGCTAAAATCTTGGTGGCCGGGAGTATCGAGGAGATTAATCTGAAAATCACGATAATCGAACTGTAAAACCGTGGAAGTAATCGAAATTCCCCGTTGTTTTTCCATTTCCATCCAGTCGGAGGTGGCTTTGCGTTGGTCGCGTCTTGCTTTGACTGCACCCGCTTGATGGATTGCACCCCCGTATAGTAACAGTTTTTCGGTCAGGGTGGTCTTTCCCGCGTCAGGGTGGGAGATAATGGCAAAATTTCGCCGTTTTTCCAAGACAGATTCGCCGGTTTCTAGTTCTTTTTCAATTTCGGTCGTCATTCTAATTTCGATCGCTTTCCTATCTTTCTATTCTAGTTTAAGTGGGGAGTTAGATATCTTTATGGCTCTGATTCTAGGTTAAACTCAATCCGGCTCTGTAAAACCATTTCTGCAATTACCGCTCCTCCTTTACCTTGAGCTAAAACCCGCTCAAAACGGTTGATTAATTCGGGAATATTGATCACTTCCTCTACCGATTCTAGATATCTTTCGACAATTGCCCTGATCTTGTATCTTATCTTGGCTTGCTCCGCAACTTTTTCTAAAATTTCCTCGCAAGTCTGCTCAGTTTTAACCACAAAAGTAATGGGATATTTTTGCACTTTATCAATATCTAAAAAATATTTATCAGCAGCTATCGTTTCCGTAACTTGAAAAAATCGTCCTAGGGGTTTCATGACAAAATCTATCCCCCCGTCATTGGCATTTGTTCGACCAGTTTTATATAAAAGTAAGTATTCAGAATTTAACCGATCAGGCGACCATCCCCAATATATTTTCTGTTCCCCATAATACTCTTTAAGAATTGCATAACTGACAATCTCAAAAACTCTAGCATCAATGTTTGGTCTGAGTAAACTCCGAATAAATTCAATGGCTCTCTGGGGTTCTTGCTGTTGAATATCAATCATCTGTTGACAATAGCTGATAAATTGATTAAATGCTTTTTGTCTTGTTTGCACATAGGCATCAATTATATCTATAATGACCAGGGCAATATTAACTTGATTACCCTCTAGATAAAACTTAATTAAATTCTCATTAATCCAGTATCTATTGGTTTTCACATCTCTAATTATAGGCAGATAAGATAAAGTAGGAAAATACTTTTTAAATTCCTGATTTAATCGATGATTGAGAGCATGATTTTGTAATTTATCGCCAAAAGGAAGCTCCCTTTGCCTGCGAAAAAGTGTCATATACTGAGCGCCTTGATAATCGTCGTATCCATCCTTAAGATGAAACTCATTATTAATATAGTCTTCCACTAAAACATAAATGGCATAATGGTTAGCCAATCCTGCTCGAGATTTAGAACCTCGATTAGCGGCTCTAGTTTTAATGTTCAAATATTGCAATAACTCACTAGCATTTAAAATGCTATTTCCCTGATTGGGAAAGTAATTATCGATAATTTTAATAATTATCTTGGTGAATTCATGCTTGACTATCGACATCGAAAAGACTCTCCTGTACAAAGTTAGATTCTTGTTTATTTTCGCTTTTTCTACTATAGCTTTTTTGAGGAGGTAGTAACTTTTCTCCCTTGTATTCTTGCCATCCGAGAATCCGTCGAAGACCAATTTTTAAATACTCCTCTTGTAATTCTATACTAATAGAAATTCTTCCCAAACGTTTAGCTACAGCTGCAGCTGTAAAAGTTCCGGCAAATGGATCAAGCACAATTCCACTCTTGTCAGTGCTGGCCAAAATAATTCTTTCTAGCAATGATTCAGGTTTTTGTGAGGGATGATTTTCGTATTCATCCATGCGATATCTTACCCTAGGGAAATACCAGACATTGCCCGGTACTTTCTCTGTATTGTATTGACTGGGAATCGCTTTTCTATAATCAATTAGTTTTCGTTTTGCTCCAGTTTTTGCTTCTATCTTAATATCCTTTGAATTAAAAGTGTAATTATTTTTATCTTTCACACAGTGAAGTATTGGTTCATACATCGAACCAAAGTATTTTGTTGCTTGTACTCCTGAACTATCATAATGCCAGATAATACGACTAAGAATCGTCATTTTTTGTCTTAAGTAAAGATCGAAGTAAGGCATTGCTTGAGTGCTGGCCATAACATATAATGTTCCCTGGGGTTTCAAGATGCGAAGGCAATGATCAAGAATTTGATTTGCCCAATTTATATAATCATTTTCCGATTCCCATTTGTCGTAAAAATCGGCAAAATGCTTACCTATATTATAGGGAGGATCGAGAAAAATTAGATCTACGGAATTAGAGGCAATCTCACTGGATAAAATCGGCAAAGAATCACCGTGAAATATAACTTGTTCATCAGCTTCGTATCGTTTAAACATGATCATTTTTTCAATTTAAAGTAGTTGGATTTTTACTAGAAAATGGTTCAATTTTTAATCTACTTGACAACTAGGTTAAGATAATCTTCATCCTAGTATTAGATAACTTGTAGTAAATTTCTTGCTACTGCTTCCACTACAGTAATAGGAACAGCGTTTCCGAATTGTTTTTTAGCAATAGCCGGCTGTGGATGATAGATAAAATTATCGGGGAATCCTTGTAATTTACGCGCATCTTGGGGAGTAATTTCTCGAAACTTTTTGGGTTTATAGATTTTCTTTAAAAACAATTGTTTGTATTCTTGGGGATGAGTAGCGGTAATTGAAATAGTAGCAATATAATCTTTAGCACCCGTAGCGGTTAGGGTAGGAATAATATCGGCCGTCGGTAAAATAATCCGATAAATGCCGTTAATTCCCGTCATATTTTTCGAGTTAATGAATTCATACTTACCCTCCTGCGTTTGCCAACAAATCCCCAGAGAAACTAACTGATTTAGTTCCTCGATTTTTAGATCGGGTATAATTTCCAAAAAAGCAGAAAAAGCCACGGGATGACCATCTTTTTCGCCATACTTTTTACTGCGTCTTAATTTCAGCAAAGCTAAACAGATACTTTTTTGTCGTTCCGTAGTTTTGATAATATCCCAAGAATGAATAGTTGTGTGACCATTTCTTAAATCAGAAAAAATAAAAAAGTCATTTAATTCATCTTCTTTTTGAAAACGAGTTCTCGATGGAGGAACAAAACCATTAAATAAAGTATCTGCGGATAACTTAACTTTCTCGACAGGTTGAATATTCTTGATGTCTTCTAAAATATCCAAAACCTTCGGATGGATACCCAAAGGTAAGGGAAATTTAAACCGCTCATAGTTGTCTATATCTTTTCTAATTCCTACGATAAAAACTCTCTCGCGATTCTGGGGTAAACCAAAATCGTAGGCATTTAATAACTGCCAGTAAACTTGATAACCACAACTGGTTAATTCATCGATAATTAACTCTAAATTCTCCCGATTGCGAGGACTAGCTAACCCACTGACATTCTCGAAAATAAAGCTTTTCGGTTGACTTTTCTGGACTAATTTAATCACATCAAACCAGAGTTTTCCCCGGGGGTCCTCAAATCCCCGTAAACATCCCGCCACCGACCAAGGTTGACAGGGAACGCCGCCGACAATAAGATCGAGATTATCGGGTAAATTGCTAATTTTACTCACATCTCCGAAAGCAATTTCATCGCTGTTGAGATAGCTAATAAAATTCTGTTGATAAACTTGGATGGCCTGTTTATCGATTTCTGAATAGCCTAAACAACGTCCTCCCAATTTCTCCAAAGCGATTCTAAAACCACCGATTCCCGCAAATAAATCGACAAAACGATACTGGGGATGGGTGATAACTAGATGTAGGGGTAATTGGGTTTGTGTGCTGACTTTAACTGTGGTTTTCAAGGGTAAATAATTCCTTTTCACCGTCTGGGAAGATGCCTATCTGTATTAATTATTTTAGTATAACTTAAGAGTTTTTTCTCGGTATTTTCAGCCGATAGAGGCACGACAATAATAGACCTCTAACCCACATTACGCACTTCCAATTGTAGTAAGCTGTACTGAATTTAAACTGCGGATTGAAAATTTTAGTACAAATGCTCAAACTTCCTCTCCCTGCTCCCTTCTCCCTTGCAGCCTTAACGAGCAATTTAGATAGTCAACAGCTTATGACTGGTAGCATATAAAATGAAAATAACTTAAGTATTTATACTTATGCTCTTCGGGCAGAAAAAGTGAGAAACTAAAAAAGTTCTCAAAAAATATTCAAGTCAAGAAAAATGTCAAAGATAGAAGTTAAAAATCTAGACCACTTTTGTTCTAGAGCGAAAACAATTGACAAAAATCGCCAAATATCTTTCTCTATAAGGGTTTCATCCCTCGAATCAGTTTTTGCGTCAAAGCCAGCTGAACAAGATTTCTTTGACCGAATTTGGTTCTCTCGCATCCGTGTCTTAACCTGTCGGTGATTCACCAAGATGTGTCAGGTAGTCAGATAAAAAACTTGTTTCTGGGCGGGGAATCCCTACAATAGAAAACAGGATAATTAGTAGCAGATGAAAACCGATGGGACAGTTTTTTAAACAAACCTTCGCTAGTTGCTTGGGAACTTTATTGGGATTATTGGTATTTTCGTCCCTAGGTGTGGGGGGATTAGCATTTTTACTGCTTTCTTCCCTTATTTCTAGCGATAGCTCCTCAGTTAAGGAAAAATCAGTCTTAGTTTTTAACTTAGCCACCAATATCAGCGATGCTCCCCCTAGTTCAAGTTTAGCCGATAGTTTGACCAGTGAGAGTCGGACCACTTTAAATTTACGACAGGTGATAGCAGCGATCGAAAAGGCCACCCTTGATGATAATATTGTCGGTCTGTTACTCTACGGTCGCGACAATATCGGTGAATATGGCTATGCTACCCTGACGGAAGTGCGGCAAGCTTTGGCAAAATTTCGCCAATCGGGTAAAAAAATTATCGCCTACGATATGGAATGGACGGAAAAGGAATATTATCTCGCTTCCGTTGCTGAAAAGGTGATTATTAATCCCGTGGGGAGAATGGAAATTAATGGTTTAAGTAGTCAACAAACCTTTTTTGCCGATGCACTAGAAAAGTATGGTGTGGGGGTGCAAGTGGTAAAAGTGGGTTCTTTTAAGGGTGCAGTGGAACCCTATACGCGTCAGGATTTAAGTGTCCAGAATCGTCAGCAGCTGCAAACCCTACTCGATACAATTTGGTCTAACTATAGTGCCACAGTGGCCAAAAGTCGCAATTTAACCCCCCAACAGGTGCAAACTATTTCTGATACTCAAGGTATTCTGGAAGCAACCACGGCGAAAAAGGCGGGTTTTGTTGATGAAGTGGCCTATTTAGATCGAGTAATTGTTTTAGCTAAAGAGTTGACAGGAGAAGCAAAAAATAAAACTAATGAGGAGGAAAATTCTAGCTCTTTTTCGCAAATTTCTTTAGCTAATTATGCTAGTTCTCTCGATGAGGAGGAAGATAGTAGCAATCAAATAGCGATAGTTTATGCAGAAGGGACAATCGTAGAAGGTCAGGGAGATAGAGGCGAAATCGGTGGGGATAAATTGGCGAAGGAACTGCGAAAATTACAAGGGAAGGAGGAGGTGAAAGCGGTAGTTTTGCGGATTAATAGTCCGGGGGGAAGTGCCACCGCTTCTGAGGTGATTCTGCGGGAAATTAAGCGTTTAGATGCGAAAAAACCAGTAATTATTTCTATGGGTGATGTGGCAGCTTCTGGGGGTTATTGGATCGCCATGGGGGGTCAAAGAATTTTTGCCGATAATGATACAATTACTGGTTCGATCGGTGTGTTTGGATTATTGTTAAATATCCAGAAGATTGCTAATAATAATGGCATCGATTGGGATACGGTGAAAACTGGAAAATTGGCCGATATATCTACTATTACCAGACCGAAAAATCCCCAAGAATTAGAAATTTATCAAGCGGCAGTTAATCGGTTCTATGATTTATTTATCGAGACGGTAGCCAAGGGGCGAAAATTATCCCCAGACAGGGTTAGAACTGTGGCCCAAGGTCGCGTCTGGACGGGAAAAGATGCGGTTAAAATTGGTTTAGTTGATCAAATTGGTGGTCTAGAAGTGGCAGTACAATACGCAGCCAAAACAGCTAAATTAGGAGATGATTGGAGTCTTAAAGAATATCCTCGCTCGCAAAGTTGGCAAGAAGAACTCCTCTCTAATTTCTTGCAAACCTATCTTCCTCCTCTCACTAAAAATAATCACCCTTTGACGCAGGAATGGCAAAATTTTCAGCAGGAATTATTGAAGTTACCTACATTTAACGATCCCCATAGTGTTTATGCTAAGTTACTTTTTAATCTCGATTTTCGCTGATACTTAGGTAAAAATAATGCTCTCTAATTCTGAAATTCTTTGACAAAAATTTCTATGAATCGCCCTAATAGCGTTATTCTTGGTTTAGCCTATATTTTGGGATTATTATCTACAGGTCTGCTAGATTTTAGTCCCCAGTTAAACCGATGGCAAGAAGTGGTAATTAGAATTGTTATTATCAGTCTAATTACCCTGTTAACCACAACTTTTATCCGTCGTTTTTGGTGGCAAAGTCCCCCGCAAAAAATTTGGCTGATAGCGGGATTAATAGCTATCTTTGCCGTTGTTTATCTAGAAATTCGCACTCCTTACCCCAGCGCAAACGATATCAGTCATCTTTTAAAAAATAATGTGGTTAACTCTATTAAAATCACGGGCAGTATTATATCAGAAATTCGTCTCAATCGCCGAGAAAATTTACAATTTTGGTTAGAAGTAAAAGAATTTAGCCTTAAGAATTTACCGACAGAAAAATCCGAGGGTAAACTCTACGTTACTCTACCAAATCTAGCAGAAAATCAGGTTTATCCTGGACAAGAAATAACAGTTAAAGGATTACTCTATCGTCCCCGTCGTGCCAATAATCCCAATGCTTTTGACTTTGCTAATTATCTAGCGCGTCAGGGTGCTTTTGCTGGTTTAAAAGGGGAAATAATTATCGATAAAAAATCACCGACTTGGGGAGTTTGGCAGATTCGTCAGCGCATTGTTGAGGCACAAATTCAAGGACTAGGCCAAGAAAAAGGGACTTTATTAAGTTCGATTACCCTCGGACGACAAGCGGTTAATTTGCCAGCAAAAATCACTGATTTATTTATTAAAACTGGATTGGCTCACATTTTAGCAGCTTCTGGCTTTCATGTGTCTATTTTGTTGGGATTTGTTTTAACTATTACTCGCAATTTATCCCCTAAAAAACAGTTCACTATTGCCGTTACTATCTTAATAATTTACGGCACTTTAACAGGGTTACAACCTTCAGTTCTGCGGGCGATTTTGATGGGAATTGGTGCATTAATCGGTCTGCTTTATAATCGACAAGTTAATAGTTTAGGCTCCCTGTTACTAGCGGCTACAATTCTATTATTATGGCAACCTCTCTGGATTTGGGATTTAGGATTTCAGTTAAGTTTTTTAGCGACTTTGGGATTAATTATTACCGTTCCCTTACTGAAAAATAAAATTGACTATTTTCCTAATTTAATCGCTGAACCTATAGCTATTAGTCTAGCTGCCACTCTCTGGACTATGCCTTTATTAATGTTTACGTTTAACTCGATCGCTCTTTATAATATCCCCATTAATATTATCACAACTCCCCTAATTACCCTAATTAGTTTAGGAGGAGTTTTTACTGCCTTTTTAGGCTTAATTTATCCCCCTTTGGGCAGTATCGGTGCTAGTATTCTCTATTACCCTCTAAAGTTATTACTGCAAATTACCAACTTTTTTAGTCTGCTTCCTTTTAGTACCTACTCCACAGGTAAATTATCCTTAGGAGTGATGTTAATTATTTATATTTGCCTTACCTTAATCTGCTGCAACCTCTGGTTTCGTCAACGCTGGCATTTAGTCGGTTTATTTATCCTCACTTTAATTTTAATACCGATTATTTATCAACATTTGACTTTAACTCAGGTGACAGTTTTAGCCACCAAATCGCAACCGGTAATAATTATTCAAAATCGAGGAAATACTCTCTTAATTAATGGGGAGGAACCCGCAACAGCACGTTATACAGTTTTACCTTTTTTGCGACAGGAGGGAATTAATCAAATACAAGGAGCAATAACCGTCAATAATTCGGCGCAATTCTCAACTATCAGTGAGGACATACCGATTCAAAAAACTATTACTTTATCCCAGTTAGAAAAATTTAATCTCGGCGAAATTACTGGACAATTGCTCGAGAAAAATTTATTTAAATTTCAGGTAAAAAATCAATCTTGGCTATGGATTATCAACCCGAAAATTCCCGTTAATTTATCCCAAGAATTCAGCCCCCTAGTGTTATTATGGCAGGGAAGCAATCTAGATAAACAATGGTTAGAGTCCATTCGACCTCAAACAGCGATCGCCGTCACCAACAATCTCTCCCGTAATGCCAGAAATCAACTGAGAAAGGCCCGGATTAAGACTTACTGGACCGGGAGAGATGGTGCAATTCAATGGACAGCAAAAAATGGATTTCAACCCTTTCTAATTAATGAGTGATATGTACTACCAAAACTGAACAGGGAGCATGATGTACCACATAATTACTGACACTACCTAAGATTAACTCAGATAAACCCGATCGACCGTGACGACCAACAATAATTAAATCTATCCCCTCTTGCTGGGCAACTTGACAAATTTTCTGTCCCGGATCACCGATATAATAATCAGCCTTGGCCGTGATATTATCTTCTTTAGCTCGATCGACTAAACCGTTTAACCAAGCTTGTAATTCCGCCTGCATTTCTTCGGTGATTTGTTGTTCTAAGGCGATCATATCGGGGGGATAACCGCCACCATAACCGATCAGATTACCGTAAATAAAAGTTTCCGTGTAGGGAGTCAAAGGTTGAGACAGACTATAAACAATTCGCAACTCACTAGCGTAGGTTTTCGCTAAGAGAATAGCCGCATTCAATACCTCTGGAGTGGGATCTTGATAATCCACAGCCACGAGAATTTTATTATAGAGTTTGTTGGTATCTCGATCGACTGAGATTGTTTCCGTATTATCCATAGAATTAGCCTCCTCGATAGTAGATAACGTCAGGGTTGAAGTTAATCTTTTTTCCCACCGGCTGCCAGCAATACCCGGGGAAATAGTCAAAAATTGCTGAAAGCTGATGATCGATCGCTGATGATCCCCTACCTCTAGTGTGACATTTTTCGGATAATGTAGCTAAATCCCCAAAAAAATTAACAATTTGGGGAGACTCCGAGACGATACCCTAGGGTTGATTCAAGGTAGGGTTGATTCAAGGTAGGGTTGATTCAAGGTAGGGTTGATTCATGAATCAACCCTACCCAAACCCCGGAGCGCATTAGCTTTTCGGTGGGATGCTTACAGACAGATGCTGATACATTTGTAATCATCTAAGAGTCGCTGATAATTGCTGATTGTCGGTATTTCTGCAAATGTGAGATGCACCCCTAGATTTTTTAGAAAAGTATTTATCTTGAGATATAATACGGTTGAAATTTTTTGCAGCAGAGGCTCTAATCAAATGAATGAAGATAGCAAAAATTATGAGATGCAAATTCTGGCAATGATGATCAATCAGTATTTGGATGATATGGTATCTCTGAGTGAAGAAAAATTAAATCAGCTAGAAGCAAACCGCGATCAGATTGTTTGGGATTTAGCCACAAGAATTTACAAGGAAAGTGGTCATAAAGTAGAATTTCATATAATACGAAACTTAATTAATTCTAGAATTGAAGTTATGAGATATCAGTTATTTTTCAGTCAATCCAGTCTATTGGAATCAAGGAGAATCAATGAAGAGAAAGCTATTAAAATAGCAGAACAAAAAGCTAATGCTGTTATTAACGATAAAAAAAATGATGATACCGATAAAATAACGTCACAAGACAATGAACGAAAATTAGCAATTTTCATCAAAGTTCAAGAGATAATTAGTGATCAATTAGAGGTGGAAAAGTCTGAGATACATATTGATGATGAACTATTTTATTTACAATCTAAGGAAAACGTCGGTAGTTATAGTTCTTATAGTTGTTATAGTTCTTCTAGCTTTTATAGTTCTTATGGTTCTTGTAGTAATGGTTTATTAGTCTCAAATTGGGGAGGAGATGAACTTGATACAGTTGAATTAATCATGGCTTTAGAAGAAGAATTCGATCTTGAACTTTCAGACGAAAAATGCCAAGAATTTACAACAGTGAAAAAGCTAGTTGATTATCTTGCTGAAAATTTAGGCAAGTAACAATATTAATTTTTATCAAAATATCTCAAGTTATCAGCCAAATATAGCTATAATCCAATTAGAGCGAGTTCTAAACCAACAACTTATGATTAGTCGCTACATTGTCCTATGGCTCCCGATGATTGTAATAGGAATTAGTAACGGTATCCTCCGAGAAACCACCTACGGAAAATATCTCGATGAACTACGCGCTCATCAAATTTCTACCCTGACAGGAATCCTCTTTTTTAGTCTTTATATTGGCACTCTTGTCTATTTTTGGGGTCTAGAATCGTCCGGTCAAGCAATTACTATCGGTTTAATTTGGTTACTATTAACAGTAGGTTTTGAATTTCTGTTCGGCCATTTTATCGCCGGTCACTCTTGGTCAAGATTAGGTCAAGATTATAATCTTTTAGCAGGACGAGTTTGGATTTTTGTTCTCTTGGTAATTACTTTTGCTCCCTTACTATTTTATCAACTTTTTTCTTAATTATGAAAGCTATTATCATCAATCGCTATGGCGATAGTAATGTTCTCCAATACACAGAAATAGAAAAGCCAATTCCCCAAGCTAAAGAAGTCTTAATTAAGATTATGGCAGCGGGAATTAATCCGATTGATTGGAAGATTCGTCGGGGAATGCTCAAAATAGCCACAGGTAATAAATTTCCCCTGCAATTAGGTTTTGATTATGGGGGAATTATCGTTGAAAAAGGTAGTCAGGTGGAACAATTCCAGATCGGAGATGAGGTTTTTGGTTTTCTCAATCAATTACCGGGTAGAACCTATGCTGAATATGCAATTATTCCCGCTTCCCTATTAGTTAAAAAACCGCATAATCAGAGTTTTATTGAAGCTGCCGCCACCCCTTTGGCTGCTTCTACCGCTTTGCAAGTCTTGCGAGATTTTGGCGGTATTCAAGCAGGAAATCGGATTTTAGTTAATGGTGCATCGGGAGGAGTGGGTAGTTTTGCTGTGCAGATAGGAAAAATTTTCTCCGCAGAAGTAGATGGAGTTTGTAGTAGTAAAAATATCGATTATGTCACCTCTTTAGGAGCAGATAAAGTTATAGATTATACCCAAGAAGATTGGAGAAAAACTGAGCAGAAATATGATATAATCTTCGATGCTGTGGCTAAGTCTTCTTTTTGGCACTGTCGTCAGCTGTTAAAACCCCAAGGCATCTATATAACCACCCTACCAAATCCCGAAATTATCCTCTTAAATTATCTCACTGCTTGGTTGCCCCAAAAAGGGAAAGTGATATTTTTTGCTCAAGCACAAGCGTCTGACTGGCAGTTTCTCAAAGAAGCGATCGAATCGGGTAAATTAACTGTTAGAATCGATCGCACCTATACTTTTTCCCAGGTGGTAGAAGCTCATAATTATAGTGAATCGGAAAGAGTGCGCGGAAAAATAGTCTTGATCCCCGATTAAGGATAAATAGTTAGGGATTTTCCCGATTTTTTGGGGACCGAGTAAATAGTTTTAAGTAGGTAGAAACAGAGAATTCCTTAATTGGAAAGGTGATAAAAGTCAAGGGATTAATAGTAATAATAATGTTGCGGCTATCCCTTTGTACCGCCTTGATAATCTGTTGAGCCACCCAATCGGCGGACATAATACCCACAGGATTTAAATTACTCTTAAAAGGGCCAAGAATTAGCTTTCTTACCACACAGGGAGCATCTAAACGACGCAGGGTAATCATATCACCGATCGCTCGTTTACTGAGTTCGTAGAGGGGACTAAAGGCAGGATTAACCTCCGCTTCCGAGGTATTCACCCAGACTTCCTTGCGGGCAATTTCCTCGTTAGTGCGGACAGTTTTGAAGAATAATTCCATTAAACGCCAGACGGAAAAAGTATTCACTTCGTAGGCTAATTCGATCGCTTCTGGGGTTCTTTGGCCGTGGACATTAACGCCATGATTTAAAATCAGTATATCTACAGACTTAAATAGGTCCTCAAGTTGCGTTTCTTCACCGATTTGCCATTTTACGGTTTTTACAGGTACTGATTCGCCGTTAATTTCAATAGCGATCGCATTTTCCCCGGAAGTGAGCGCAATCACCTTGGCTCCTTTCAGTTGTAGGTACTTTAACAGCGATCGCCCTAAAGTTCCATTCGCTCCGGTAATGGCGATCGTTTTGCCCTTGAGAGAAAGTGCCGTCCCCATCAATTTATCCATAAAGGTGAAAGTTCCACAATAATAAGCCTTTTGGTTATCAAAATGGTGTCGCCAGTGGTAGGTACGATTAACGCGCCATTGAGCCGGTAAACTCTCAAATTGCCCCGGACGATGGGTTAAATCGGTTAATTCGTCCAGATTGGCGATACCTAAACCTCGACCGATCGCCGTACTGAGAAAAGCCAAAGTATAAAGGGAACCTAACCAACCCAACCAAGGGCGATCGAACCCCCAAGAGTAGGCCAATAGTACAGGTAAAACACTGGCAGCCAACATCACCAAGGCCTCCGGTACATCATTGTACCAGTGCGCCCGACGATAAATTTCCTCGCTCATTACCGACAGATCGGGACGAAAAACCCGATGATGCCAGACGTGCAGACGATAAAGGGGCTGCCAATGGTGGGCCAGAGCATGATAGCAATCACGCACGATCTCCACCCAAATAATTGAGCCACAAATCAGTCCGACACAGAGGAGCAGGTTTGACATAGGGGATAAATGTTAAATTTTCTCAACGAATGTAAACAAAGTAATCTTAGCCAAAAAAGCGCATTTATCGGGTAAAAAGAACCAATAGCCTGAAAAACTGGGGTTTCTTTCCCGAAAAAACTTAAGATTCCGTTAAAAATTTTAACAATTTTCGGTAAGATAAAGCAAGAAGTGCGAAACGTTTAGGCATGAAATAAGGAACCGAATGCCTGAAATAACCGCCTAGTAAGGTCTTCAGTCCCTCGACTGAATCTAACAGGTCAACCCTGACCAACCTTATAACTGTTTATATGTCCCGACGTTTAGTATCAC